>PLMM01000404.1 GCA_003142495.1 Gemmatimonadota bacterium
GTGGCGGCGAGATCCTCGGCGCTGTCGGACGCGGGATACTTGGGCTCGAGATTGACGACGAGTCCGATCTCGTTCTGTCCGTCGGCGCGATAGGCCTGGACGGCCGCGCCATGCGCGCGGAGAAGATTGTGCGTGACGACGGGCGCGTCGCGAAAGCTGCCGTGGCCGGGGGCGAGGACGTTCGAGACGTAGCCGCCGTCCATCACCACCCACGGCTCGTTGAGCGTCACCCACTTCGGCACGCGATCATCGAACGCGCGAAAGACAACGCGCGCATACTCGGCGAACCAATCGGCGACGTCGCGATTGAGCCAGCCGCCGCGCGCGTCGAGCGACTCGGGGAGATCCCAGTGGTAGAGCGTGACCATGGGCGCGATGTTCTTCTCGAGCAGCGCGTCTATCAGCTTATCGTAGAAGGCGAGGCCGGCGTCGTTGACGCGGCCCGTACCGTTTGGGAGAATTCGAGCCCACGCGATGCTGAAGCGATACGACGTGAGCCCGAGCTTCGACATGAGCTCGACGTCGGCCGGGTAGCGGTGGTAATGATCGGTGGCGATGTCGCCCGTGTCGTTGTTGACGACGCGCCCCGGCGTGTGCGAGAAGCGCTCCCAGATGCTCGGCCCCGCGCCGTCGGCGAGCGGGTAGCCTTCGATCTGATACGCCGACGTGGCGGCGCCCCAAAGAAATTGATCGGGAAAACGGTAGACGCGACTCATCTCGATAGGCGGTGTGTATGGCGAGCGTAACGCTGAAAGGCGTGAAGAAAATATATCAGCAAGGCGGGAAAGACGTCACCGCCGTCCATGGTGTGGACCTCGAGGTGAAGGACGGCGAGCTGGTGGTGCTCGTTGGCCCGTCAGGCTGCGGCAAGAGCACGACGCTGCGGATGGTCGCCGGGCTCGAGTCGATCAGCGCGGGCGAGCTGTTCATCGATGATCGCAGGGTGAACGATGTGCCGGCGAACGACCGCGATGTGGCGATGGTCTTCCAGAGCTACGCGCTGTACCCGCACATGACCGCGTACGACAACATGGCGTTCGCGCTCAAGCTGCGCGGAATGTCGAAGGCGGACATCGACACGCGGGTGAAGGAGGCGGCGGGGATCTTGGGGATTGGCGATCTGCTGGCGCGGCGGCCGAAGGACATGAGCGGCGGGCAGCGGCAGCGTGTCGCGGTGGGAAGAGCGATCGTGCGGCATCCGCGCGTGTTCTTGTTTGACGAGCCGCTCTCGAATCTCGATGCGAAGCTCAGGGTGCAGACGCGACGCGAGATCGCACGACTGCATCAGCAGCTGAGCGCGACGATGCTGTACGTCACGCACGATCAGGTAGAGGCGATGACGTTGGGCGATCGCATCGTGGTGCTCGAGGGTGGGCACGTGAAGCAGATCGACACGCCGATGAATCTGTACGAGCGGCCGAGGAATACGTTCGTGGCGGCGTTTATTGGGAGTCCGTCGATGAATTTGCTCGCGGGATCGTTGGCGGCGACTGCCGTGCGCGACGCGAGTGGCGCGAAGGGATTGAGCGGCGTCGAGTTTCGCGCGGCGGATGGCGCGTTCACGATGGCGCTCGGCGCGCAGTGGGGATCGCGGCTGGCCTCGCGCGTGGGGCGCGCGGTGATTCTGGGGATTCGGCCGGAGGACATTCTCATCCTTCCCGAGAGCAGCACGTCCGAGCGAGTGGGGACAGTGCGCGTGCGGCTCGATGTGGTGGAGCCGCTGGGGAGCGAGGCATTTCTCTCGGCGCGTGTGGGCGCGAAGGAGATTACGGCGCGCGTGCCGCCGAGGGGGCTACCGGCGGCGGGGAGTGAGGTGGAGCTGGTGTTCAATGCGGAGCGGCTGCACTTCTTTGATGCGGAGAGTGGGGAGACGTTGTGGGTGGAGTGAGTACATCGGAATAATGTTGCAATGAGTGATGTGATCGGCGCGCCAGATGAAACTCGAGATCCGCTTCCTCAATCTCCTCCGTGCGGCGAACCGTCGATTCCAAAACCGTCGCCATCTATCTGATTAAGCCTAAAGAGACTGAGTCTTTGCGACTTCATGGAAGGTTCAACGAGTTGGTAACTCTTGTTACTTACCGTAGAGTTATCGCCAAGAGATACGACCAGCAAACCATGCAAACAATAATGGTCCCGGTAAACACATATACTGGCCATGCTTGATGGTAGCCGTGAGCGGCATCGATATATAATGAGGCAAATGACATCCCCAGTACTGGTAGCAATATGATACTAACAATCCAGATCGACCGCCCCGGGCGTGTCGCCAGATTAGACCCCGTTCGTTGCGTCTCTATGGTCGTAGATCCCGAACGGGATAACCGAACGCAATAGACACTAACTAGCAAGGCTAACATTGCCACGGTTCGAATTACGACATTGTTCTCTTCCAAAAGAAGAGCTCCTCCGGCGAACAAAAGCAAAAGGATTGCCAAAGCAAACGCACCGTTTCTTCTTTTGTTTGGTTCTTGCAGGGGTTCACTCACTGGCACACCTCCTGTGCGTTGCGCGTCAAGTCAACTGCTTGTCCAGCAAGATTCCCGATAGTGTCCGCCCATTTTGCAACTCCAGGACTTTTGCTGGCAGCCGCTTGTGCAGCAGTTGCCGCGAGCTGCCCCCAGCTGAAATCTTTGAGAGCATTCATATTTCCACCGGCGAAAGACTTCAAGGACGCAGACCCTCGCTTGGGGCTGATGTTAATCGGCAAAAGTTCTACTTCGATGTTTGTTACCGCATGGGTGTTGTGACGGTTTCGTAGATGTAGTCGACGCGCGCAGAGCCTTATTGTTTAGAGGTCATACCAACAGCGACACGAGATAGCCCCAAACGAGCGCGCAAGCCATTGCCACACTAGCAAACAAATACACGGGCCATCCTTCATGATAGCCCTGAACGGCGGATCTATATAGAAATACAGACGACATTCCTAGCACTAGTAGCAACGTGATACTAGCAATCCAAAGTGCTTGACTCGGGCGTGTCCCAAGATTTTGCCCTGTTTGTCGATTCGCGATAGTCGCGGAATCTGAACGGGATAACCGAACGCAATAAACGCTAAATATTAAGAGCATCATGGATAGCGTTCGAAGTGGGGTATTATTCCACCCCACTATGAAAGCCGGCACTGCCAATAAAAGCAAAAGGATTGCCAGCGCAAATAGATAACGCTGTTTCTTGTTTGGTGAGTTCATAGAAATATTCATTGACATGCGTCCTGTGAGCTGTGTGCTAAGTCAGATGCTTGACCAGCCAGATTTCCGATACTGATCGCCCAAGGTGCGAGTCCAAGAAAGAAGTGGCTCCGGAATTCTGAACAGGTCGGCTAGCTGGACAGGTGGGCTGCACGGACGATCTTTCGTCCATCGATTCAGGAGCTCAGTCCATGTCCCGTCGTCCCCGTCGTAACCACTCGCCCGCGTTCAAGCAAAGGTCGCTCTGGCGGCCGTGAAAGGCGAGGCCACGCTCGCCGAGCTGGCCCAGCGCTTCGATGTGCATCCGCGCCGGATGCCACTTCTGCCGTGCGAATTACAATCTCCCCGTAGCGCGCCGCCCGTGACTCCTTAACTTCCGGGCTCACACCTTCGGGGAACGCTTCAGATGTCCTGGCTGCACGCGAGCACTGCCTTCGTCGCCGCCTTCCTCGCCTCGCTCGTCGAGTGCGTCGAGGCGCTCACAATCGTGCTCGCCGTCGGTGCCACCCGCGGCTGGCGCCCCGCCCTCCTGGGCGCCGCCGCCAGCGCGATCTTCCTCATCATCCTCGTCGCGATCTTCGGCCCCGCGCTTGGCCGCGTCCCGATCACGACGCTCCAACTGATCGTGGGGATTCTGCTCCTTCTCTTCGGCATCCGCTGGCTGCGCAAGGCGATCCTGCGCGCCGCGAGAGTGATCGCCACACACGACGAGGCGAAGATCTACGCGGAGGAGACGGCGCTCATGCGCTCGGCCGGCGGCGCATCGACGCGCGCGCACTTCGACACGATCGCCTTTCTCGCGTGCTTCAAGGCCGTTACGCTCGAGGGGCTCGAGGTGTCGTTCACCGTGATCGCGATCGGCGCGGGCGGATCGCTGCTGGTGGCGAGCCTCGGCGCCGCGCTCGCCGCGGTGCTGGTGATCATGCTCGGATTCATTCTGCACCACCCGCTGTCGCGTGTACCCGAGAACACGCTCAAGTTCACGGTCGGCATCATGCTCACCGCGTTCGGGATCTTCTGGATTGGCGAGGGGCTCGCTCTTCCCTGGCCGGGGGAGGATCTCGCGCTGCTCGCGATGATCGCGCTGCTCCTGCTCTTCTCTGCGCTGGCCGTGCGCATCGCGCGCGGCCGCGCGCGCACGACGGCTCCCTCGTGAACGCGCTTCGCATTGCGCTTGCCGAGCTGTGGGGGCTCTTCGTTGAGGACGCGACGCTCACGATCGGCACGCTCATCTGCGTCGCGCTGGCGGCGTTCGTCATCCCACGCGTCGGCATCGAAGCGCAGTGGCACGGGCCGCTGTTCTTCCTCGCGATTGTAGTGATGCTGCTCGAGAACGTCTACCGCGGCGCTCGACGACCGTAGCTGGCTAGATCCACCGCCGCACGCGCGCACAATATTCGGTGTACGCATCACCGAACTCGCGCGCGAGGTACCGCTCCTCGCGCTTGATCGCGAAGAGATAGGTGAACACGAGCGCTTCTGGCAAGAACAGTAGCGGCCAAAAGGCGTTCGTGACGAACGTGACCCCGAGATAGACGAGCGCGAACGACAGATACATCGGGTTTCGCGTCATCGTGTACGGCCCTACAACGGAGAGCTTGCGCGCGGGTCGCACGGGAATGATCGGCGTGTGCAGCCGGCGGAACGTCAGCACGGCCCACGCCGCGAGCGACACGCCGATGACAATCTCCGCCGCACCGACGAGGTCGATGATCTTCGCCGGACCGTCGCCGCTCACGATGTCGATCGGAACGAAGCGCTGCACCACGAGCCCGAGAGCGAGTGGAAGCGCGAACAGCAGCGGCGGCGGTACCCGAACATCCGGCCCGCGCGATTTTCCCTCCTCCATCGCACCGCTCCTCACATCCTGGAAAGTCGCTCGCCCTCGTCGCGACTCCGCTGCCACGCATGCTCCAAATGCCGCTCGGCCGTCAGCACGTTCCCAACGCCTACACGCATCACGCGCCGGCCGCGCAGCGTCGTGTGCGTAAGATAGGCGTCCCCGCCGGCGTTGACCGCCTCGACGATCCGCTCGTTCAACAGATCGTCGCTCTCGTCGCTCATACCCGGCGGCTGAAAGCGGAAGCACACCACGGCCATGGTCACAGGCGCGGCAATACTATAGTAGCGTTCGTGCTCCACCCACCCCGCGAACAGCTCCGCGAGCCGGCAGTGCTCGCGAATCCGTGCCTCCATTCCCTCGCGCCCGAATGCGCGAATCGCCATCCATGCCTTGAGCGCGCGGAAGCGGCGCCCGAGCTGGATGCC
>PLMM01000090.1 GCA_003142495.1 Gemmatimonadota bacterium
GTGCAGAAGTTCGGCGGTATGGAGGCGCTCGACGAGCCGTACATGGAGATCAGCCTGCTCGCGATGATCAAGAAGCGCGCGGGGTGGCTCTGCGCGCTCTTCCTCGGCGAGATGCTCACGGCGACGGCGATGGGGCACTTCGAGGGCGAGATCAGCAAGGCTGTGGTGCTCGCACTGTTCATCCCGCTCATCATCAGCTCGGGCGGCAACTCGGGCTCGCAGGCGACGTCGCTGATCATTCGCGCGATGGCGCTGCGCGAGGTGACGCTCAAGGATTGGTGGCGCGTTGCGACTCGCGAGCTGCCATCGGGCATCATGCTCGGCACGATCCTCGGCGCGATCGGCTTCGTCCGAATCATGCTGTGGCAGCAGCTCGGATGGTACGACTACGGCACGCATCATCTGCTCGTCGCGGTGACGGTGGCACTGGCGCTGGTGGGGGTCGTGACCTTCGGATCGCTCGCCGGCTCAATGCTTCCGTTCATTCTGCGCAGGTTCAACTTCGATCCCGCGAGCGCATCGGCGCCGTTCGTCGCCACACTCGTCGACGTGACGGGGCTGATCATCTATTTCAGCGTCGCGTACGTGATCCTGCGCGGGACGCTGCTCTAGGGGCTGCTTCACCGCACGAATTCGCGCGGTGGTTCGTTGCGTGGAGCGAAAACCTTTGCGAGCGCGCAGCGCGAGATCGGCGCGGCATATGCACGATGTCTTCGGCGTGCCGCCGGAGACGCCGGTGCGCGCGTGAGAATCGGAGGGAACGGACGAGAGGAGGGAAGTATGCAAATCAAATGGATTGCGACAGCCGCGCTCGCGGTTGCGCTCATTCCGGCGGCCGCGATGGCGCAGAGCAAGGCCCCGAAGGACACCGCGATGACGAATCGCAGCACCTCGCATCAAACGGTCACAACCACATCGGCGGGAGATGTCGCCGGACCCGGGAGTGATGTGACGGACGCGATGCTCAAGGAACAGGGCGATCCGAATCTGATCGGCTCGCCGGCGTGGTGGAAAAATCACGCGACTGCAGACGGCAAACCCATCAAGACGCAGCCAGCATCGCACGAGTAGCGCACTGGGGATGAGTGCGTCCTCTTCTAGTCGCGCACGAGCTCCTCATCCGCCGGCGGAAGTGCGCCGGCGGAGTTGCGCATGGTGTTGCACAGCCATGCACCAAGCGCCACGGCGAGGATCAACGACAGCACGGAGAGGCACGTCGTGAAGCGGGCGAGCGCACGATCGTCGCCGAGCATTCCGTAGTGCGCGAGAAGGTAGTGCCAATCGTGAATCGGGTCGCCGCTGCCCATGCTGACGAGCGGGAGATCCTGGTTGCGCGCGTCGCCGATGTAGGTGGCGAGATTCGTCAGGCTCATCGAGAGCCACGCGAGCGCGACTGAGATGCCGAAGTATTCACGCTGCCTCAGAAAGGCGAGCGCCACGATGATCGGCACCGCGATCTGCGTGATACTTCCGCCAGCGACCTCGAGCAGGTCGCCGAGTGGGCTGAAGAGCACGTGTCCGCCCTCATGCACGCCGAGGGTGAGACCGCCGAAGATCGTCCAGTACTCGTAGTCGTTGAGCGAGCGGATGACTATATAGACGAGATAGGCGAGCAAACTCGCTCGCCAGATCCAGTTGCGCCCTCGACACCAGTCGAGCGCATCGTCTCGCCATTTGCTGGCGCTCAGTTCGGAATGGCCGTGATGAACGTGAGCGAGCGCCTGCGTCGCACGACATTGCTCAGCGCCACGAAGACCTCGGGATCTATTAGCGACCCGATGCGCTCGGAGAGATACTCCAGCGTTCCGTGCGGCTGGAGCGGCTCCTGGTACGAGCGACCCGACGTCAGCGCATCGTACGCGTCGGCTGCCGCGAGAATGCGACCGCCGATCGAGATCTGCTTGTCGGAGAGCTGGCGCGGGTAGCCCGAGCCATCGAAGTGCTCGTGGTGATCGCGAACGTAGTCCAGCACGGCGCCGAGGTGCTTCATCGGGGCGAGAATGGTCACGCCCAGCTCGACGTGCTGCTTCACGTGCGCGAACTCTTCCGGCGTGAGCGAGCCCGGCTTGTTCAGGATCTCTTCGCGAATCCCGATCTTGCCGACATCCATGAGTCGTGCAGCGAGGCGCACGGCTTCGACGGTGTCGACATCGAGATGCATCTCGTCCGCGATCGCCGCCGACATTTCTCCGATGCGAATCGAGCGGCCGCGCATGTACGGGTTCTTCGCTTCCATCGCCATGACGAGCGATTCGGCCACCTGAATCGTGAGATCGCGCAGCGCAGACTTCTCGCGCTCGAGCTCCGCCGTCCGCAAGGTGACCTCTTCGCGGATGACGTGGTCGATCTCGCGCTGCTGCAGCAGCATCTCGCGGCGGTGCAGGGCCTTGAGAATCGACTCGTGCAAATCGGGGAGCTCGACGGGCTTGGTGAGATAGCCCATCGCGCCACGCGACAGCGCCTCAGTGGCGGTCGGCGCGTCGTTGACGGCCGTCAGCATCACGATGGCGAGGTCGGGGTTCGCTGCCAGCGCCTTCGGCACCAGCTCCACACCCGTCATCCCCGGCATGCGGATGTCGCTGAGCATGAGCGAGAAGCGCCCCGCATCGAGCATCTCGAGCGCCTGGACCGCGGAGGACGCGGTCTCCACTTCGTAACCTGAGCGCGTGAGGAACGTGCTCAGCGACAGCCTGATAGCCTCCTCGTCATCCACGAGCAGCACACGGACCATGCGACGGTCCGGGAGAAGCATTTCTGGAGCTGTCACGATGGCGGTTCTAGAAAGAGGGGCGGAGCGCATGATCGATTATGGAACGAGTACCGTGGGGCTCGTCTCGTTCGCTGCCGTGCTCACGACCATCGTGGTCGACTGGTCCTGACCGATCGAAACGATATCTCCGTTGTTGCCGTACGCGCCCTCGACCGCGAGGCAGCCGCTCGTGGAGCACGCGGGCTGGCCAATGCCGGCCCCGTCATATACCCAGTCTGACGTCTCACCGGTCGCAACCGTCACGGCGCGAAGCGACGGCGCTCCGACGACGGAGACAAAGTAGATCTGCGTGCCGTCCGCGCTCCAAACCGGGTTGAATGCGCCGTTCATTTCGTTCGAGAGCTGGACCGGCGTGCCGCCCGCGGCCGAGATCACGAACACTTGGGAAAGCCCCGAGCGCGTGGACGTGTAGACGAGCTGCGATCCGTTCGGGCTCCACGACGGGGAGTTCTCGGGGACGTAGCTTTCCGAGCCGGTCGCGAGTGCACTCTGGTTCGCACCGGTCGAGTCCATCGTCCAGATCCGCGGCGTGCCCGAGCGACCGCTCACGAAGGCGATGCGCGTGCCGTCGGGGCTCAGCTTCGGCTGCTCATCGGTGCCGCTGCTCGTGGTGAGGCGCTTGAGGCCGGACAGGTCGTTCTTACCCATATAAATTTCTTCATCCCCATCGCGATAGGATGCGAACACGAGGTGTCCGGCTGCACTATGTGGGTCCTGGTCGGCCGCATTCGAGAATGTAATGCGCGAGGTCACGCCGCCTTCATCCTTCCACAGCTGGTTGACGCCGCTCGCATTCGAGACGTACACGAGGGCTGGCGACGACATCTTGCTTTCCGACGTCGACTTCTGTGCCGGAGCGACCGCGAGATTCTGGTCGGCCGAGCATGCGGCGAGTGCACCGATCGCGACCATCGCGATCACGGCCCGGTTCAGCGAGCGAACGCTGAGCTGCGAAGCGTTCGTCGTGTTCTGTCGTGGCTGACGTGAAGTGTGTCGCATGGGCCGATCCTCCTTTGAAATCGTGGGGGTTACAGAGCTTCGGTTCGGATTCTCTGTCTCATTCTCTACCCTCATGATTATCGGGCATGCGGTCTCTTCATTAACGAGGAAAGCAATTAAATCCGACTCATGATTCGACAGTACACCGTTTCTTAGAAGAGTCTCATCTGCACCCCACGTTCGACCCCGCTAAGTTGACTCCAGTGGATCTCAGCACCCGCTCTCCCCGCCGCGCGCCGATTTTTCTCGACGAGACCGGTCGCCGTTGGCGTCGCCTCCGGCGTGCCGCGCTCGTCGTCGGAATCGTCACCACGGTGGTTGCGGCGATCACCATTACTATGGTGGTCATCCCGCCGCTCCTTCCTGAGATTCCTCTCACGGGGGCGCCCTTCGCGCGCGCGCCTAGCCTGGCCACGAGCAAGATCGAGCGCGAGCGGCTCTCCAAGAAGTTGCAGCTCTACTTCTCGCTGCGGAAAAATCGCGTTCCCGGCGTGAGCGCGAACGTGCTCCCGGTGCGCGGGCGAACTGTTCCGGGACGCGTGCGCGCTCCAGGCGCACCGATCGTTGCCGGTTTCTACGTTACCTGGGACGACAACTCGCTCGACGCGCTGCTGCACCACGCCGACGACCTCGACTGGGTGGTGTGCGAATGCGCGTGGCTCGGCCCGAACGGCAACGGGCTTCGCATGCGCATCGACAGGCGCGTCGGAGTCACGATCGCGAGCGCCGTCCCCGATCCCAAGCTCCGGCCGCAGATCTTCATCATGGTCAGCAACTTCGACTCGGCCACCAAGCGCTGGGATCCCGTGGGGCTGCGGCATCTGCTCACCAATCCCGCCGCGCGCGCGCTCGCGCTCAAGCAGCTGACGGACAGCGTCGCCTTCTATGGCATGGGCGGAGTCACGATCGACTTCGAGGAGGAGCCGCAGGAGCTCACCGAATCGATCACCACCTTCGTGTCCGAGCTTCGTAAGCGACTCGTGCCGATGGGGAAGATCGTGACGCAGGCGGCGTCGGTGAACGACAGCGATCATCAGCTCGCGAAGTTCGCAGCCGTGAACGACTACCTCTTTCTGATGTTGTACGACGAGCACTTCGGAAGGACAGGCGATCCGGGGCCGATCGCGAGCCAGCAGTGGTTCGTCGAGCGCTTGAAGCACATGCTGCGCTTCGTGCCGGCGCAGAAGGCAATCCCGATCGTCGGTGCGTACGGCTACGACTGGAACGATGGCGACAGCACGACGAACGGACAGCAGCTGACTTTTCAGGAGATCATGTCCGCCGTGCGTAAGGCGGACAAGAAGGCACTGCACTTCGATTCGACGACGCTCAATCCGTACGCCACGTGGACCGATCGCGACTCCACCGAGCATCTCGCCTGGTATCTCGACGCCATCACCGCGTACAACCAGACCGTCGCCGCGCAGGCGCTCGGCACCGCGGGGATGGGCATCTGGCGCATGGGATCGGAGGATCCGGCGATCTGGCGCGTGATCGGAAAGTCGGGGATCGATAGCTCTGCCGCGCTGCTCAGCGTGATCCCGCCGGGATACGACGCGGAGATGGAGGGGAACGGCGAGATCCTCGATCTGTTCGCGAGCCCGGACTCGGGGAACCGCACGATACGCATCGATCCGAAGACGAAGCTCGTCGTCGATGAGGTGATTCACAAAGTGGGCACGCCGTACATCGTCAATCGATACGGCAGCAGCGATCCACATCTCATCACGCTCACGTTCGACGATGGGCCTGATGGAAAGTGGACGCCGATGATACTCGACACGCTCAAGTCGCGCGGAGTCACCGGCACCTTCTTCCTCATCGGCGAGAACGCCGAGCGTCATCTGCCGCTGCTGCGTCGCATCGTGAACGAGGGACATCTGATCGGGAATCACACCTTCCTGCATCCGAATCTCGCCTTCACGAGCGACAAGCGCACGAAGCTCGAGCTCGATGCCACCGAGCGCCTCTTCGAGGCCGTGCTCGGACGCCGCACGGCGTTCTTCCGCCCGCCGTACTTCGGAGACGCCGAGCCGACGACGCTCGACGAGCTCGTGCCGGCGCAGATCGCAAAGGAGCGCGGCTACCTCATCATCGGTCTGCACATCGACGCCGAGGATTGGCAGTCGCCCGGCGTGAAGACGATCATCGACACGGTGTTGGCGCAGCGCTCGCGCGGCAACGTTGTGCTGCTGCACGATGGCGGCGGCGATCGCAGCCAGACCGTCGCCGCGCTCGGCCCGCTCATCGACACGCTGCGCGCCCTCGGCGATACGGTCGTGCCGCTGTCGCAGCTCATTGGGCTCACGCGCGATCAGGCGATGCCCGGACTGCCACCGCGCAACATGCTGGCGCGCGCGGGAGAGCTCATCGGATGGGGAACGCTGAGCCTCGTGCAATGGCTGCTGTACTGGATATTCTTTCTCGCGATTTTTCTGGGCTTCGCGCGGCTGGTGTTCATGACCATCCTCGCGATCATCCAGCACGTAAAGAATCACCAGAATCGCGATGCACCGATTACCTTCGCGCCATCGGTGAGCGTGATCGTGCCGGCGTACAAGGAGGAAAAGGTCATTCTGCGCACGATCGAGACGCTCGTCGCGCAGGAGTATCCGGGCGAGCTCGAGGTCGTGGTCGTTGACGACGGCTCGCCCGACGAGACCTACCAGGTCGCGCATGCGGCGTACGGCGATCATCCGAAGGTGCGCGTATATCGCAAGCCGAATGGCGGCAAGGCGAGCGCGCTCAACTACGGCCTTGCGTACGCGAGCGGCGAGATCGTGATCTGCCTCGACGCGGACACGTTGTTCGCGCCGGACACGGTGGCCGAGCTGGTCGAGCCGCTGCACGATCCGAAGGTGGGCGCCGTCGCCGGAAACGCGAAGGTCGGCAACCGCATCAACCTCGTGACGCGCTGGCAGGCGATCGAGTACGTAACGAGTCAGAATCTCGACCGGCGCGCCTTCTCGCTGCTCAACTGCATCACGGTCGTGCCGGGCGCCGTTGGCGCGTGGCGGAAGTCGCTCGTGCAAAAGGCCGGCGGCTTCAGCGAGGACACGCTCGCCGAGGATCAGGATCTCACGCTCTCGATTCGCCGGCGCGGATTCTCGATCGCCTACGCAGACGAAGCGATCGGCTACACCGAGGCGCCCGACACGCTCGGCGGACTCGCGAAGCAGCGCTTCCGCTGGTCATTCGGCACGCTGCAGTGCCTGTGGAAGCATCGCCGCACCTTCTTCCATCCGCGCTACGGACTGCTCGGCTTCGTCGCGCTGCCGAACGTGCTGCTCTTCCAGATCATCTATCCGTTCCTGTCGCCGATCGCGGATCTGATGTTCGTGCTGAGCCTCTGGAGCGCGTGGGCGATTCGCGAGGCGCATGGCGCGACGTACGCGATGACGTCGGTGGAGCAGGTGCTCACCTACTACGCGGTCTTCCTCATCGTCGACTGGCTCGCATCGATTCTCGCGTTCACGCTCGAGCCCGATGAGGACAAGTGGCTCACGTGGCTGATCTTCCTCCAGCGCTTCGCCTATCGCCAGGTGATGTACTGGGTCGTCGTGCGCTCGGTGTTCGCGGCGCTGCGTGGGCGGCTCGTCGGGTGGGGAAAGCTCGAGCGCAAGGCGACGGTGGAGCTGGAAACGGCGACCTCGCGTCCGTAGCGCTAGAAGCCTTCCGCGGCGCCCGCGACGCGCGGATCGGGCGTCCCCTGCACATCGTTGGCGCGCCGAAGGATCGACGCGCCAATGCCGATGTCGCCGCGCGAAAGCGCCTGCGTCGCGTAGCCCATCGCGCCGAGCGCGTCGAGCGTCTGCTTCGTGACGCCGTCCCGTTCGTAGTAAAGCGTGTCGGGAAGATGCTGGTGATGCACGCGCGGTGCGCGCACCGCGGCGCCGATGTCCATGTCGAAGTCGAGAACGTTCGACACCACTTCGAACGCGCTGCTGATGATCGTCGGGCCACCACTCGCGCCCGTTACGAGCAGTACCTTGCCATCGGAGCCGAGCACGATCGTCGGCGTCATCGATGAGAGCATCCGCTTTCCCGGCGCGATCGCGTTCGCCTCGCCCTGCACGAGTCCGTACATGTTCGCCTTCCCCGGCTCCGACGCAAAGTCGTCCATCTCGTCGTTCAACAGAAAGCCGGCGCCCGCCACCACGACGGCCGAGCCGAACGTCCCGTTGATGGTCGTGGTGACGCTGACGGCGCCGCCCTGCGCATCGACGACCGAGAAGTGTGTCGTCTGATGCTTTTCCGCGGCCGCGCCGCCACCAACATCGATCGCTGACGACGGCGTCGCGCGATCCGCGACGATCGAGGACCCGAGGGTGTCGGCGTAGCTCTCCGAGAGAAGCCGCGCCGTCGGGATCGTGACGTAATCCGGATCGCCGAGCAGCGCGTTGCGGACGGCGAAGCCGCGGCGCATTCCCTCGGTGAAGACGTGGAGCTCCTGCGGCGAGTGGAATCCCTGCGCGCGAAGGTCGTAGTGCGACAGCTCGTGCGCGACGATCGCCATCGTGATGCCACCCGACGACGGGGGTGGCATCGAGATGATGCGGTGGCCGCGATAGTCGAAGGCGATCGGGTCGCGCCACTTGACCTGATACCCCGCGAGATCCTTCGGCGTGATGATCCCCGCGCCGCGATGCATCTCTGCGGCGATCAGCTCGGCGGTGCGCCCGGTGTAGAATCCCTTCGGCCCGCTGGCAGAGATGCGGCGAAGCACCGCTGCGAGATCCGGATTGCTCCAGTGATCGCCGGGCGAGGGCACACGTCCCTTCGGCAGAAAGAGCGCCTTCGTCGCGGGAAAGCGCGAGAGACGCGCGCTATCGTCGCGAATCTCGCGCACGAACTCCGAGTCGACCACGAAGCCCTGCTCGGCCAGCGCAATCGCCGGCGCCACGAGCTCCGCCCACGGGCGAGAGCCGAAGCGCTCGTGCGCAGCCCAGAGCCCCGCCACCGAGCCGGGGACGCCGGCCGAGAGCTCGCCGGTGATCGATCGATCGTCGGCGTGGCCATTCGCGCCGAGGTACATGTTGCGCGTCGATGCTGCAGGCGCGGTCTCGCGAAAATCGAGCGCTGCCTCCTTTCCATCGGCCATGTGGGCGACGAGAAAGCCGCCGCCGCCGATGTTCCCCGCTCCCGGAAAGACCACCGCGAGCGCGAACGCTGTCGCGACCGCGGCGTCGACCGCGTTGCCGCCATCGCGCAGCACCTTCGCGCCCACGTGCGTCGCGAGGGGAGCGTCCGTCGCCACCATCCCGTGTGCGGCGGTGACGGTTTGATCCGTCACGAAGGGCCACGCCGCGGGGATCGGGTTCGCTGCCGTCGTGGTTCTTGATTCGGCGGCGGAGCGCTGTGCGGGCTTCGAGCAGCCTACGGAGAGCACGCCGAAAAGGAGCGAAACTACGATAACCGAGCGAGGCATGCGATCGAGGATAGAGAAGTGCGCGCAACAGTGGATGCTGCGATCAATTCTATCCGCGGGGAGGGGCGCTGTACACCGATCCGAATGTGCCGGGTGCACCGGAACACAAGCGTGAATTGTTAGTGCCCGCCGCGAGCCGCGAACGCGACCAGCAACGGTAAGTCGTATCGAAGCTAGCCTTCCCGGTGCGGCAGCTCGGCGC
>PLMM01000415.1 GCA_003142495.1 Gemmatimonadota bacterium
TCTTCCTGCATCCCTACAACGAGACACCGTGGGACGATCAGGTGCTCCACGAACCGCTCGCCCTTCGCGTGGCGCGCGCGACGAACCACGTGCGCAACACGCTGCTCGCCGGCTTCACCACCATTCGCGATCTGGGTACCGAGGGCGCGGGCTACTCCGACGTCGGGCTCAAGCAGGCCATCGAGCAGGGAATCATTCCCGGCCCGCGCATGCTCGTCGTGACGCGCGCGATCGTCGCGACGGGCGCGTACGGCCCGAAGGGCTTCGACCCGCGCTGGGATGTTCCGCAGGGCGCCGAGGAGGCGGATGGTGTTGATGGGATCATCCATGCGGTGCGCAGCCAAATCGGAAAGGGCGCCGACTGGATCAAGATCTACGGCGACTATCGCTGGGGGCCCAGTGGCGAGACGCGTCCGACGTTCTCGCAGGAGGAAGTCAATCTCGTGGTGCAGACCGCACGCGCGAGCGGACGCGCGGTGTCGGTGCACGCCTACAGCGACACCGCCATCCGGCGCGCCGTGCTCGCCGGCGTCGAGACCGTGGAGCACGCGGACGATGCCTCGGCCGCCACGCTGCAGCTGATGAAGGAGCGCGGCGTCGCACTCTGCCCAACACTCGCCGCCGGCGACGCGGTCGCGCAGTACCGCGGCTGGAAGAAAGGCGTCGATCCGGAGCCCGCGATGATCAAGCATCGCCGCGCGACCTTCGCACTCGCGCTCGCGTCAGGCGTCACGATCTGCAACGGAAGCGATGTCGGCGTCTTCGCACACGGCGACAACGCGCGCGAGCTCGAGCTCCTCGTCGACTACGGGATGTCGCCAATCGCCGCGCTCCGCGCCGCGACGAGCGTCGACGCAAAGGTGCTGCATCTCGATCAGAAGCTCGGCACCGTGAAGCCGGGGCTCTTCGCCGATCTCATCGCCGTGACGGGCGATCCGACGAAGGACATTCACGCGGTACGCGCTGTCGTTCTCGTGATGAAAGCCGGGGTGCTCTACAAGAAGCCGTAACGAATGATGGCGATCGTTGCGCGCCTTCGCGCGCGCTCGTCACACGAGGATGCTCACCCCCATCCTCGCACTGCTCTGCACCGCCGGCATGCCCTGTCGCCTTCCAGCGCGCGCGCCCGATAGCGTCGGGATGTCCGCCCAGCGCCTCGCGGCGGTGAATCGCGTGGTCGAGCAGGGAGTGGCGGCGGCGGGCTTTCCCGGGGCGGCGGTGATCATCGGCCGTCGCGATGCGACAGTGCTCTCGCGCGGCTACGGCACGCTCGACTACTCGCCGGCGAGCGCGCCGGTCTCCCCCGAGCGCACGCTCTACGATCTCGCCTCGCTCACCAAGGTCGTCGCCACCACCTCGGCCGTGATGGTGCTCTTCGACGAGCATCGCATCGAGCTCGACGCGCCCGTCGCGCGGTATCTTCCCGCCTTCGCGCGCGGAGAGAAGTCGCGCGTCACCGTCCGCGAGCTGCTCGAGCATCGCTCGGGTCTTCCTGCGGGGCGCAACCTTTCGCACTACGCGCACTCGCCGAGCGAGGCGCGCCGTCTCGTGCTCGCCACCGCGCTCGAGAATGCACCAGGCACCGTACAGCAGTATTCGGACGTCGGCATGGACGTGTTGGGCTTCGTCGTCGAGGCAGTTGCGCACGAGCCCCTCGATCGCTTCGTGCACCGCCGCATCTTCGCGCCGCTCGCGATGACGAGCACCACCTATCTGCCGAGCGCCGCACTTCGCGCGCGGGCTGCGCCCACCGAGATGCGCAACGCGCGCGGGCCGCTCAAGGGCAAGGTGCACGACGGCGACGCGTACGCCCTTGGCGGAGTCGCCGGACACGCGGGGCTCTTCTCCACCGCCTCCGATCTCGCGCGCTTCGCGCAGATGCTTCTCGACGGCGGCACGCTCGAGGGCAAGCGCATCGTCGCGGACACCACCGTCGCGCTCTTCACGCATCGCTCCGCCGGCTGGCGCGCGCTCGGCTGGGACACGTGCGCGGGCGGCGCGAGTTGCGGGCAGCACATGAGCGAGCGCGCGTACGGCCACACCGGCTTCACCGGCACCTCGCTCTGGATCGATCCCGATCGCGGACTCTACGTGATCGTGCTCTCGAACTGGCTGCACGAGCGCCCCAACGGCCTCACGCCGCCGATCGCGATCCTCGCCGACGTGCGCGCCGACGTCGCCGACATAGCGACCGTCGCGGCAGACAGTGATCGCGCCGAGCCGTCGGAGTGGCGCGCCGATCGCATGATCGGCTGGCGCCGCTAGGTCGACTTCTTCGGCTTCGCCTTCGCGGCGGGCTTCGGAGCAGGCGTCGGCTTCGTCGCGTCGACCGCGCGGCGCATCGCCGCGAAGAAGAGCGCCGCCTCCCGGCGCTCCAACGCCAGCGAGAACTTCCCGAAGCTTCTCGTTGAGAAGAGCAGCTCGAATGTCGTCGTGTCCGATGAGGCGCGGCGCAGGAAGCTGATCGCGGCGCCGCTGTCCGCTGCCTCCTCCATCATGCTGCGCTGCAGCACGACCATCGTCGCCTTGCGCGGCGCCGCGCGCGTGACGAAGCGCCGCGTCGAATCCGTCCACGCGCGCGCGCTGCTCGCCCGAAAGGTGACGGTCGCCGCGCTGTCGCCCTGCGCTCCCGCGATCGCGATGATCCCACCCGCGCGCACATCGATGGCCACCGCGCCGTCGACGAAGCCGTAGCGCGCGATCGTGCGCGGCTCCTGGCTGCGGAGGGCGGCCGGAGCAGCGGCGAACAAAGCGATGGCGAACAGGGAGCGCACGACGCGAACGGCTATGCGATCACCGCGTTCCGCTCGGCAGCTCGTGCTGCGCCAGCGTGAACAGATCCTGCTGCGTCGATCCCTTGCGCAGCAGCGCCACCGCACGCACGAGCTGGTTGTCATCCGAGAGCTCGCGGCGCTTCGCCGTCGAGTCGCCGAACGCGAAGCGCGCGACGCGATCGCCGAGCACGCGATCGACTTCCGGCGCGGCATCGGCGTAGAGCTTCGGATCGATGGTGACACCCGCCGCCGTCAACCGGCGAAGGAGCTCTTCGCGCCACGCCGGCGTCACCGCGAAATCCGGCTGGACCTTGTCTTTCAGCTCCATCGAATAGTTGTACAGCGTGATATAGAACTCCTGCGACTTCGGCGTGATCGCCTTGAGGAACTGTTGCTCGGGCGCATCGAGCGTATCGGGCTGCACGACGACGTCGGGGGTAATCGCACCGCCGCCGTAGATCACGCGCCC
>PLMM01000123.1 GCA_003142495.1 Gemmatimonadota bacterium
CCCAGGAAATGAACCACGTGCGCGAGCACGTTCGAATCGGGATGCAGATCCTCTCCCCCCTTCGCTACCTCGGCCGCGTGCTTGACTACGTGTGCGACCACCATGAGCACTTCGACGGCCAGGGCTATCCGCGCGGCGTCGCTGGCGAGGCTATCTCGTTGGGGGGACGAATCATAGCCGCCTGCGATGCCTTCGATGCGCTCACTTCGCCGCGGCCCTACCGCAATGCCGTCTCCGCTTCCGCCGCCATGGCCCAGATCGAAACGCACTCGGGCACCCTGCTCGACCCCGCCGTCGTGGTCGCGCTCGGCGCAGTAATCGCACAGCGAGAGGGAACGCGAACCGCCTGAGCACGCCGTGAATCTTCACTAGCCCCAACAGGGTAGTGGAGCCGCGCGTATGAAGGCAGCGTCCGTCCTTTCACCCGTGTCCGCTTCGTGACGAGAGTTCGATTGATCGCAGGTGTGCTGCTGAGCGCCGGATGTGCGGGCACGCCATCGGTAGCCGGCGTGGCGGGCGTGCCGCCCGCATCCAACAAGGAGTGGACGCCGCCAGCGCCGCCGCGCGACACCCTTCCAGCCACTCCCTCATCGTTTCCGAGCGACCTCCTCACGCGCGTGAACACGCTCACGCTCGGCGATGTCGTCGACCTGGCGCTGCGCAACAATCCCCAGACGCAGATCTCGTGGGCGAATGCGCGCGCCGCCGCGGCGGCATACGGCGGCTCGAAGTCGCTCTACTACCCAACGATCGACGGAGAGATCGGCGTCACGCACCTCAAGTCGTCGCCCACCTTCAGCAACGACAGCGTGCTGCGCCCGTCGCTCACGCAGACCAGCTACGGACCCACGCTCACCGTGAGCTGGCTGATCGCCGACCTCGGCGGCCGCGCGGGGACGATCGAGTCCGCTCGCCAGGCGCTGATCGCCGCGAATTGGACGCATAACGCCACGCTGCAGAACGTCGTGCTCGCGGTCGAGAGCGCGTACTTCAACTACATGGCGAACAAGGGGTTGGTCGAGTCGGAGAAGCTCAGCGTGAAAGAGGCGGAGACGAGCCTCCAGTCCACGCAACAGCGCCAGCACGTCGGCCTCGCCACGATCGCAGACGTGCTTCAGGCGAAGACGGCGCTCTCGCAGGCGACGCTGACGCTCGAGACCACCGAGGGCGACCTCGAGACGACGCGCGGTGCGCTCGCCGCCGCGATGGGACTTCCGGCCAATGCGCCGTACGACGTCGACGCGGCGCCGGCGACGAACGTCGGCCCAGCCACGGACAGCGTCGACGTGCTCATCGCGAAGGCGGTGGCGAGTCGCCCCGACCTCGCGTCGGCGCAGGCGCAATATCGCCAGGCGATCGGCAACGTGCGCTCGGCGCGCGGCAATCTCTTTCCATCGATTCAGGCAACCGGAACGGGCGGTCGCACGTACGTTCAGACGCTCCCCAGCGGCGCGAGCAATTACACCCTGTTCGTTGGCCTCGCGATCCCTATTTTCTCGGGCTTCGCGCGCCAGTACGCCGTAAAGCAGGCGCGCGCCGAGGCAGATGCGGCGCTGGGTCGCGCGGCGTCGGTAAAGCAGCAGGTGCAGTTCCAGGTTTTCAGCTCGTACTACGCGCTCCAAACGGCGGCGCGGCGGGTAACTACGGCGGACGATCTGCTCGAGAGCGCGCAGTCGTCCGAGGACGCCGCGCTCGGCCGCTACCGCGCGGGTGTTGGTCTGTTCGTCGATCTCCTCACCGCGCAGAGCGCGCTCGCATCCGCGCGCGCGCAGCAGGTGCAGGCTCGCTGGGTGTGGCAGACCGCGCTCGCGCAGCTGGCGCACGACACCGGGGTTCTGGATACAAGCGGGGAGACGAACATTCGCGTCACTCCGGACACAACTCGTGAGGCACCACCGCAATGATCGATCGTCGTTCTCTGTTCCTCGTCGCCACGGTGGCGGCTGCGTCATCGCTTCTCGCGTGCGGCAAGAAGGCGCCGCCTCCCGTCGCCGCGGTGCCGGTGACCGTGGGCAAGGCGGAGACGCGCACCGTTCCCTATGTGCTGCAGGCCAATGGCACGGTCGAGCCGATGCAGACGGTTGCGATCGAGCCGCAGGTAGGCGGAATCATCACGAAGATCCTTTTCAAGGAAGGAGACGACGTGAAGGAGGGGCAGCCGCTCTTCGAAATTGATGCGCGCACCTACCAGGCGACACTCGACCAGGCGCAGGCGGTAGTCGAGCGCGATCGCGCACAGCTCGCGAGCGCGACATCGGATGTGTCGCGCTACAGCGCGCTCGTCGACAAGAACTACGTCACCTCGCAGCAGATGGAGCAGGTGACAACCACGGCCGCCTCAATGAAGGCGACGCTCGCATCGGACCAGGCGATGGCGCAACAAGCGCGGCTCAACATCCAGTACGCCACCATCCGCTCGCCGATCTCCGGTCGCGCCGGAAGCTTGCAGGTTCGCGTGGGCTATCTCGCGAAGGTACCGGCGACGACGCCGCTGGTCACGATCAATCAGATCCATCCGATCCTCGTTCGCTTCGCAGTCCCCGCGGCGAGTCTTCAGCGCATTCGCCAGTACGCGTCTGCGACGCTGCCGGTGAGCGCGCATCCAGTCAGCGCGCCGGGCTCGAGCAGCGCGGGCACGCTCTCCTTCGTCGACAACGCGATCGACACGACGACGGGGACGATCCTGCTCAAGGGCACCTTCGAGAACAAGGACGGCGCGCTCTGGCCGGGCGAGTTCGTGACGACGTCGCTCCAGCTCTTTCAGCAGCAGAACGCGATCGTCGTTCCGACGCAGGCCGTCGTCGAGGGTCAGAACGGCAACTACATCTTCGTGATCAACGCCGACAGCACCGCTACCCAGCGCGAGATCACCATCGACCGTGCAGCGGGCGACGTCACGATCATCTCGCAGGGCGTGAAGCCCGGTGAGCTCGTCGTCACCGATGGCCAGCTGCGATTGAACACAGGGACCAAGGTTCAGATCAAGCCGCCCGCCGGCGGAGATCAGCAGAGGACCGGATGAGTATTTCAGGGCTGTTCATCAAGCGTCCCGTCATGACGACACTCGTCATGGCGGGCATTCTCCTTTTCGGGCTCGTCTCCTACCGCAACCTCGCGGTGAGCGATCTCCCCACCGTCGACTATCCGACGGTCTCGGTGAACGCGTCGCTGCCGGGCGCGAGTCCCGAGACGATGGCGTCGTCCGTCGCGACGCCGCTCGAGAAACAGTTCTCGACCATCGCCGGCATCGACGCGATGACGTCGCAGAGCGCGCTGGGCAACACGAGCATCACGCTGCAGTTCGCGCTCGATCGCAACATCGATGCGGCCGCCGCCGACGTGCAGGCCGCGATCTCGCAGACGCTGCGCACGCTCCCGCAGAACATCGTGCCGCCGTCGTACCAGAAGGTCGATCCCTCGCAGTCGCCGATCCTCTACTTCGCGCTGCGCTCGACGTCGCTCCCGCTGTCCCAGCTCGACGAGTATGCCGAGACCTTCCTCGCCCAGCGCATTTCGATGGTGTCGGGCGTCGCGCAGGTGAGCGTGTACGGCTCGCAGAAGTACGCCGTGCGCATCCAGCTCGACCCGCAGGCGATGGCGACACGCAAGATCGGCATCGATGAGGTCGCGGATGCGGTGGACGCCGGGAACGTCAATCTCCCGACGGGCGTGCTGTGGGGCACCGACAAGGCGTACACGGTGCAGGCGAACGGCCAGCTCAGCAACGCGAAGGACTTCGGCCCGCTGATCGTCGCCTACAGAAACGGCGCCCCGGTGCGCCTCCAGGACATCGGCAACGTCATCGACGGCGTGCAGGACAGCAAGGTCGCGAGCTGGTACAACGGGCAGCGGGCCATCGTGCTCGCGGTGCAGCGCCAGCCTGGCACCAACACGGTTGAGGTCGCGAAGCTCGTGAAGGCCGCGATGGCACAGATGGAAGGCCAGTTCCCCGGCTCTGTCACCGTTCAGACGCTCTACGACAGGTCGGCGGCGATCCAGGCATCGGTGCATGACGTGAAGTTCACGCTGATGCTCACGCTCGTGCTCGTCGTGCTCGTGATCTTCATCTTCCTCCGCAATGTCTCGGCGACCATCATCCCGAGTCTCGCGCTTCCGATGTCGCTCGTCGGGACGTTCGCGGTGATGTACATGCTGAACTACAGTCTGGACAATCTCTCGCTGATGGCGCTCACGCTATCGGTCGGATTCGTCGTGGACGATGCTATTGTCATGCTCGAGAACATCGTCCGCCACATCGAGAACGGCGAGCCGGTGTTCGAATCGGCGCTCGTGGGCTCGCGCGAGATCGGCTTCACGATCATGTCCATGACGCTGTCGCTGGTCGCGGTGTTCGTGCCCGTGCTCTTCCTCGGTGGTCTCGTCGGCCGGCTCTTCCACGAGTTCGCGGTCACGATCGGCGCCTCGATCATCGTGTCGGGCTTCGTCTCGCTCACGCTCACGCCGATGCTGTGCAGCCGCTTCCTCAAGCCGCACCACGAGGAGAAGCGCAGTCGGTTCTTCGAGATCACCGAGGGCGCGTACGAGAGCACGCTCGCCTTCTACGAGCGCACGCTCCGCTGGGTGATGGATCATCGCCCGTACGCGCTCGCCTTCTCCGCACTCATCCTCCTCGGCACGATCGCACTCGGCGCCATCGTCCCCAAGGGATTCCTGCCGAGCGAGGATACGTCGCAGCTCAGCGCGTCGACCGAGACCGAGCAGGGCACGTCGTTCGAAGCAATGGTCGAACACCAGAAGCGCCTCGCCGCGATCGTGCTGGCCGATTCGAACGTCGAAGGTTTCATGTCGTCGGTGGGTGCGAATGGACGCAATCCCACGATGAACCAGGGTCGCTTCTTCATGCACCTGAAGGACCCGTCCCAACGCTCGCTCGATGCGGATGCCGTCGCGCGCGAGCTCACGAGCAAGCTGTCGATCATCCCCGGCACGCGCGTCTTCATCACCAACCCGCCGCCCATCAACATCGGCGGCCGCTCGAGCAGGAGCCTCTACCAGTTCACGCTCCAGGCGACCGACATCGGCACGCTGTATCACTATGCGGGGATCATGGAGCAGAAGATGCGCGCGCTCCCCGGTCTCACCGACGTCAACAGCGACCTGCAGATCAAGAATCCGCAGGTGCAGGTGGACATCGATCGCGATCGCGCATCGTCGCTCGGCATCACCGCCAACACCATCGAGGGCGCGCTCTACAACGCGTACGGGTCGCGCCAGGTCTCGACCATCTACACGCCAAACAATCAGTACTGGGTGGTGATGGAGCTCGAGCCGCAGTACCAGAGGAATCTCGACGCACTCGGTCTGCTCTACGTGCACTCCGCCACCGGCGATCTCGTTCCGTTCGGCTCGCTGGCGAAGGTGACGCCGAGCACCGGGCCGGCCACGGTCAATCACTCCGGGCAACTCCCGTCGGTCACGCTGTCGTTCAACCTCGCGCCGAACGTCTCGATCGGACCGGCGGTGAACGAGGTGAATCGCCTCGCCGATCAGACGTTGCCGTCCTCCGTGACGACGGCGTTCTCCGGCACGGCGCAGGCCTTCCAGGCCGCGCAGAAGGGACTGCTCGTGCTGCTCGTGCTCGCGATCCTGATCATCTACATCGTGCTGGGCATTCTCTACGAGAGCTTCGTCCACCCGATCACGATCCTCTCAGGGCTGCCGTTCGCCGGCTTCGGCGCGCTGCTCACGCTGTGGATCTTCCACATGGAGCTCAGCGTGTACGCGTTCGTCGGGATCATCATGCTGATCGGACTCGTCAAGAAGAACGCAATCATGATGATCGACTTCGCCATCGAGGCGGAGCGCAACGAGGGAAAGTCAGCGCGCGATGCGATCCTCGAGGCGTGCAGCGTACGATTTCGTCCCATCATGATGACGACGATGGCGGCGCTGATGGGCACGCTTCCAATCGCGCTTGGTGCGGGCTCCGGCGCCGAATCGAGGCGCCCGCTGGGCGTCGCCGTGGTTGGCGGGCTCGCGTTCTCGCAGTTCATCACGCTCTATGTGACGCCCGTGTTCTACACCTACCTCGACGCCTTCCAGAAGCGCTTCGAGCGGGCCGAGCACCGGAACGAGGAGCGGGCGCATGGCGCGGTGGCGGGAGCGTCGCCGCTTCCGGCCGGCGGGGACTGAACTCCATCCGGCGACCCACGCGGTTGTCCGATGCTTGACGTTTGTTTCGATCCGTGATATTGGGGGTGTTCCAGCGGAACAGTCGCTATGATTCCGCGGTTCCATAGCGGAGTCGCAAGGCATGCGACCTGCACCCTGTTTTTCGTACGCATCCTCTAGCAGTCGCCCCTACGGATTTCGAGCTTCGTGATCAATAACATGAAAGGAGGAAAGCATGCCGCGCAGTGATGAGTTCAACGAGAAGCTCTACATGTCGGAGCACGAGGACGATGAAGAGGATATCGGCTATGGTGGTGGTGGCGGCGCCTCCTACGACGACGATGACGACGAGGAGGGCGCGGGCTGGGGAATGACGAAGACCACTGGCGAAGAGCTCTGGGACAGCACGGACGACGAGGAAGATGAGGACGGTGAGGCGACGGTCGTCGTCGTCGAAGAGGAGGAGGAGGACGACGTCGCGCCTCTGACGTCGGCGCGCGCGTCGCGCGCGGCGAGCAAGGCCGAGCGGGCGGACGCGAAGAACGCGGCTGCGAACGGCAACGCGGGCGCGTCCAAGTCGGCGGCGTCGGCCAAGAAGGCCGCTCCGGCGGCGAAGAGCGCGCCGGTGGCCAAGAAGGCCCCACCCAAGAAGGCGGCTCCGGCTCCGAAGAAGGCCGTCGCCAAGAAGCCGCCTGTAAAGAAGGCCCCCGCCAAGAAGGCTCCGGCCAGGAAGAGCGAGGCGAAGAAGAGCTCGGCCAAAAAGGCCCCGGCCAAGAAGGCCGCCGCCACGAAGAAGAGCGCGCCGAAGAAGGGTGGGGCGAAGAAGGCACCCAAGAAGGCCGCTCGTCGGAAGTAGCCTCATCTGATTGCTGAGCAGTGAACACGGCGGGGAGCGCGATTGCGCTTCCCGCCGTGTTCGTACGCCCTATATTGGTGAGACATGGCCGACTCGCCTGTCCCACTCCTCCGCGCGCACTCGCGGCACGCGCCGTGGAACTCGCGCGGCCTCGCGGCGCACGCCACCGCGCTCGTCGACGCCGCAGGGATGCGCCCGACGAATGGCGCCGCCCGCGCGGAGCCGAGCGCACGCGCGGTGCGCTTCTACGTGTCGACGGGACTGCTCGACCATCCGGATGGCACCGGCACGGCGGCGACGTACGGCTACCGCCACCTGCTGCAGCTACTCTTCATCAAGATCCGCCAGCGCGAAGGGCTCACGCTCGAGAAGATCAAGCTCGAGGTGGGCGGGCTCACGGGCGACGCGCTCGAGCGCCGCGTCGCGTCGTCGCTCGCGCCCGCGCTCGGCGCGCGCGCCGATAGTGTGGTGGCGGACAGAGGCGCGCACGACGGCGTCTGGCATCGCGTGCAGGTCGCGGACGGAATCGAGATCCACGTGCGCGACGACTCGCCGGCATCGAGCGAGGAGGCGGTGATGGCGATGCGCGAGGCGGTGAGGGCGGCGCTCGGGCGGGCGGATATTCGATAGAGCGAATTGGACTTAGCGACGGCAGCGCCAACTGCCAACTGCTTACACCCTGTAGTACACCAACCCCCCAGTCGCTCTCCTCCACCCGCCGTCCATGATGGCGTCGACGTGCGCGCTACCCCCCGCCGCCTCGCCATTCACTACCTCGATGCTCGGATCGCGCGCCGCGCGCGCGCCCGCGGGCGTGCCGCGACTGAGATATTCGCCGAGCAGCCGCGCGGCCTCCGTGACGTCGGCATCGGATGCGTCGCTCGCGATCGAGATGCGCTTGCCACGCCCCTCCGCATTCATGATCACGTTGCCACGCCGAGTGAGCAGTAGCGCCCCCGCGCCGCGCGGCCGCACCAGCGATCCACGCGCGATCGACTCGAGTGAGAGCGTGTACGGATTCGCCGGATCCGCCGCCGACATCACGATTATCGGCGCCTGAGCATCGAGCTCGGGCTGCGCGCGCAGCCGCTCCACGGCTTCGGGGAGCGCGAACTGCGCACCGCCCATCCCTTCTACGAAGTAGCCTCGCCGCACCTCGCCGCGATACTCGAGGCGCTTGAGCTCCCGATAGATCGCGCGCCACGACACCGGCGGTCGCTCGCGCCGCCACCAATCGCGCGTGACGATGGCGTAGCGGTCGAGCCACTGCCGCGCGATCTGCTCCGCGTGCTCCTCTTCGTCGGGACGCGTCCCCCACGTGCCGGGCGTGCGCAGCAGCGACCAGCGCCCTACCCACGCCGCCTGCGGCCCCGGAAGATCCGGTCGACGCCACTTCGGTAACCGGCGCTGACTCGGCGGCCGCGAATAGACGGGGCGCCCCGGCGATGCCTCGAAGCTCGCGGGGAGCCAGCGCGTCGGATCCTGCGCGGAGTGCGACCCCACGCCGCGCGAGCGCCCCGGCACCGATCGCGTGCGCACGATCTCGCGCAGCGCCTCGACGGTGTCGTTGGTGACGAGCGACGCCGCCGAGAGCTCGCGCAACGCATCGCGCACGGAGAGCGAGGAGAGCGAGGAGAGCTGCGTCGCCGCCTGGATGTCCGCGACGAACGACGCGCCGTGCTTCTCGAGCGCCTCGCGCACCGCAATCGCATTCGGCGTGAGCAGCGGCTCGTCCTCCGCGTCGAGCCAGATCGCGCCCTCGCCGCGCGGAAAGAAGCGCACGCTCGCGAGCGTCGGCACCGACGTCGGATCCGGCTTGCTCCCGCCCGCCCACACGATCGCTCCGCCACTCGCGAGCTGCGCGAGCCACGCCGGGTCGTAGCGGCTCATGCGCGCGGGAATAATGTCGCGCTCCCACGCGGCCGGCGCGCGCGGCAACCCCGTCATCTGCACGAGGATCGCGCTCACACCGCTCGCACCATCGAGATGCTCACGCGGATCGAGATGCTGCCACCGCTGCAGAAACGCAGCGAACGTCGCCAGATCGACGGCCTGGATCTGCTTCCGCAGCGCGGCGAGCGCCCGATTGCGCGCGAGCTCGACGACGCGCCGCGTCGCCCACTCAGGCGCCTCGATCGCGCGACGAAATCTTCCGCGCACGAGCTTGCCGTTCTCCTCCCACTCGCCGATTCGCTTCTCGATCCACGCCGCATCCCACCCGTAGCGCGCGCGAACCTCCTCCGTCGTCGCCGGCCCCGCGAGCGCCAGCCATCGCGCGAGAATCTCCCGCCGCGCGACCTTCGGCTCGAGCACGACATTCCGCATCGCCGCAGGAATCACATCCTCGGCGTCGCGCTCCACGGGCGATGCGCCGGCACGCACTCGCGAGATGACCTCCGGCGCACGCGCCGCCGCGTACCGGCCGATCGACTCGGTGAGCACCACGCGCCACTCGTCGCCAAACGGAATCCCCAACGCCCGCCCCGTATCGAGCAGCTCCGCCAACGGATCGATCGCCCTCAACCATTCATCCGCATCCGCCACTCGCACTCGCAGCTCCTCCACGCTCAGATCGCCCGCGCGATCCAGCAGCACCGCCAGCTCATCCGCCGTGCGCGCCTTTCTCCCCTCCGCCGTTCCGCGCCGCTCCGCCAGCAGCTGCTCGATCGCCTCCAGCGTCCCCTCGTCCGCGCCCTCCGTCCCCATTACCTCATCCAGCAGCCCGCGATCGATCGACAGCAGCGCCGCCTGCCTCTCCGCCCTCGGCGTGTCATCGCCATAGAGCCAGTCCATCACGAATCCGAACTGCAGGCTCGCCGCGAACGGCGACGCGCGCTCCGTCTCCACCGTCCGGATCGCGATTCGCCCAGCGCCGATCGAGTCGAGCACGTCCTTGAGAGCGGCCATGTCGAACGCGTCCTGCAACACCTCGCGATACGTCTCCACGAGAATCGGGAAGCTCGGAAAGCGGCGCACCCCATCGAGCAGGTCGAGCGCCTTGAGCCGCTGCAGCCACAGCGGCATTCGCCGCCTCGGCGATCCGCGCGGCAAGAGCAGCGCGCGCGCCGCGTTCATGCGAAAGCGCGCGCCGAAGAGCGATGTGCTCCCGACCTCGTCCATCACCCGCGTTTCCGCCTCTTCCGCGGACAGATGCATGAGCGCGGACAGGGGCGCCGTGCCACCGAGGTTCGGCAGCCGCAGCATGATCCCGTCGTCCGTCGTCTGCACTTGCACCTCAATCCCCGGCAGTGCCTCGCGCACGCGCTGCGCGAGCGCCATCCCCCACGGCGCATTCACGCGACCGCCAAACACCGAGTGCAAAATGATTCTGACCGCACCCATCTCGTCGCGGAACTGTTCGATGACCATCGTACGATCGTCGGGCACGATACCTGTCGACGCGCGCTGCTCCGCGATGTACGAACGCAGCGACTGCGCGCACGCCGCGTCCACGCCGTAGCGCGCCTCGAGCGCCGCGTTCACCGAGTCATCGTCGATGTCCACCGCCGCCAGCTGCCGCCGCAGCTCGCCCACGCGATGACTCAACGGCACCGATCGCGTCGAGAACTCGCCGTGCCAGAACGGCATCCGCGCGGGCGCGCCCGGTGCCGGCGTCACGATCACGCGATCATGCTCGATCGCGCCGATTCGCCATGTCGCGGAGCCGAGCTGGAACACATCGCCCACGCGCGACTCGTGTACGAACTCCTCGTCGAGCTCGCCGAGCCGCGTGCGATCGGAAAGGTTCACCGTGTACAGCCCGCGATCCGGAATCGTCCCGCCCGAGATCACCGCCATCATCCGCGACGCGCGCGTGCCCGCAATCCGGTCGTTCACGCGATCCCACGTCACGCGCGGCTCGAGCTCCGCAGAGAGCTCCGACGAATACTTCCCCGAGAGCATCGACAGTACCTCGTCGAACACCGTGCGCGTGAGCCGGTGATACGGATATGCGCGCCGAATCAGCGCAAACGCATCCCCCGCTGTCCAGTCGTCGACGCTCGCCATCGCGACTAAACTCTGCGCCAGCACGTCGAGCGCATTCTGAATCGCGCGCGTCGGCTCGACGTCCCCCGCACGCATCGCTTCCACAATGGCCGCGCTCTCCACGAGATCATCACGGAAGGTCGGGATCACGACGCCGCGACTCACCGCACCGAGATTGTGCCCCGCGCGCCCGACTCGCTGCAGCCCCGCACTCACCCGCTTTGGGCTCTGCAGCTGAATCACCAGATCCACCGACCCGATGTCGATCCCGAGCTCGAGCGAGCTCGTAGAAATGAGCGCGGGCAATTCGCCGGCTTTCAAACCCCGCTCGAGTTCGAACCTCCGCTCGCGCGCCAGCGATCCGTGATAGGGTCGAGCGATCTGCTCCTCCGCCAGCGCATTCACCCGAGCCGCGATCCGCTCCGCCTGCGCGCGGTTGTTCACGAACACGAGCGTCGTTCGCGACTGCCGGATGTATTTGAGCACCAGCTCCGCCACCGCCGGCCACACACTCCCACTCACCTCACCGAGATCCGGCACCGGCGACACGACACTCAGCTCCATCATCTTCACGAGCCCGCAATCAACGATCGTCACCGGCCGAAATTCAGTCGCTGCAATACCCTCCGAGCTCGCCGCAGCCATCCCGCCAAGAAAGTGCGCGACCTCCTCGAGCGGCCGCTGCGTGGCCGAGAGCCCGATGCGCTGCACCGGATTCTGCACCAGCATCTCGAGTCGCTCGAGCGTCAGCGCGAGATGCGCCCCGCGCTTCGTTCCCGCCACCGCGTGGATCTCATCGACGATCACCGCGCGCACCATGCTGAACATCCCGCGCCCCTTGAGGCTCGTGAGCAGAATGTTCAGCGACTCCGGCGTCGTGATCAGAATGTGCGGCGCCTTCCTGAGCATCCGCGCGCGTGCCGACGCTGGCGTGTCGCCCGTTCTCGCTCCAATCCGAATCTCCGGAAACGCCTGCCCCTCCGCCTCGAAGCGCGCGCGCAGCTCCGCCAGCGGCTGCTCGAGATTGCGCTGCACGTCGTTGCCGAGCGCCTTGAGCGGCGAGATGTAGAGAATCTGCACGGCGTTCGGCAGCGGCGACTCGAGCCCGCGCACGATGAGCTGATTCAGCTCCCACATGAACGCCGCGAGCGTCTTCCCCGTCCCCGTCGGCGCGAGAATCAGCGCATGCGCGCCACTCGCAATCGCCGGCCACCCCAGCCGCTGCGGCTCACTCGGCGCCCCGAACCGCTCCGCGAACCACGCGCGGACGATCGGATGAAACGAGGCGAACGGACCGGAGGCAGTGCGGCGAGGCATGCGTGAAAGTTACGCCGCGCTTGCTCGCTACAGCAGCCGCGCCATTGCCGATGCGCCGAGCTCGCATAGCCGCTGCCAGAGCCCGCGCTTCGCGAACTCCGCGCGCGTGACTTCCTTCGAATACTCAAGATCGTTGAGGAATACCGAATCGAGCAACGCGCCCGTCGACGCATCGAGGACGTTGAGATTCGACTCGTTGTTGAACACCATCGAGCGGTTGTCGAAGTTCATCGTCCCCACGCTCGCCCACATCCCATCGGCGACGATCGTTTTTGCGTGCATCATCGTCGGCGCGAACTCCCAGATCCGCACGCCTCCCTTCAGCAAGTCATCGTACTGCTTGCGCCCCGCATACCGCGTGATCTTCACGTCGGTTTCGGGGCCCACGGTGAGAATGCGCACGTCCACGCCGCGATGCGCCGCCTGGATGAGCAGATTCTTGAAGTCGTGATTCGGCACGAAGTATGAGTTGGCGATGTACAGCCGCTTTCGCGCGCCCGCGATGCTGAGCGCGAGAAATCTCTCCGCCGGCGTGCTCCCGATCGTCGGCTGCGCATCGAGCAGCCCCGCCGTCTCGGCAGGCTCCTCCCTCACCGGCTCCTTCGGAAAATATTTCTCTCCGGTGAGCAGCGTCCCCGTCGCCTCCACCCAGCCGTCGGCGAAGGTGGCCTGCAGCTGCGACACCGCAGGGCCGGTGAAGCGCACATCGGTATCGCGCCACTGATCCTTCGTGTGGCCGTTGCCGAGCCACTTGTCCGCGATGCCGAAGCCGCCAGTGAAGCCCACGCGCCCATCGACGATCACGGCGCGAATGTGCGACCGGTTCTGCAGCTTCTGCATCTCGTACCAGTGCACCGGCCGGAAAATCGCCGTGTGCACTCCCGCTGCCGCGAGCATGTCGAGGTAGCCTTTCGTGACCTTCTGCGCTCCGAACGCATCAGTGAGGAGTTGCACCGACACTCCGCTTCGCGCCCGCTCCCGCAGAATCGCCGAGAGGGTGTCCGCGATCTTCCCCGGCTCGAAGTAGTACATCTGCATCGTGATCGTCTGCTTCGCGCCACGCAGCTCCTTCCAAATCGCGGGATACGTCTGCTCGCCGTTGAACAGCACCGTGACGTGATTCCCGTCCGTCATGTGCGTGCCCGTGAACATCTCCATTGTGCGAGAGAAGAGCGAATCGCCAACCGCCGGCGCCGCGCGCCCCACTCCCTGCATGCGCGAGAGATGCGAGCCGTGGAGCGTGAACTCCATCCCGATGATCGTGAACACGACGAGCAGCAGCGCGCCCATAGTCACTGCGGCCTTCTCCATGAGGCCGACCTTCGAGTCGCCCGCATCCTTCGGCTTGCTCGCCGCCTTCGCCTTCGTCGCACGACTTGCCGTCCTTTTCATGGCTGGTGCCCATGCAAGGCTGACGCCGTTTTCGCTGTGCATTCCCCGCTCCAGCCTTCTGTCGCCTTGCTCACCCCGAGGCGCGAGTCCACCTTTCCCGAACATGGTTCTCGCCTCGCGACGCCGAACGGCTGCGCGGACGATCGCGCTCGACCGGTCGCTCGAAACGCTTCCGATGTTTCGGCTCAGTGATTCCGCGGACGACTCGGCAATCACTTATCTGCCGCCTGCGGGCGGCCGATGGCGCGTCCTCCCTAGCCCCGGCAATCGCCTCCCCGGCACCTTCGACCAGGACGTCTACGTCGAGCTCTGGCGCCGCTACGAAGAAGCGGGATCGCCCGGCGACGGCACCGTCTCCTTCACGCTCCACGCCTTCCTGCGCTCGATAGGACGCCGCGTCGACGGCCGCACCTACGAGCAGCTGCGCTCCGCGCTCGCGCGGCTTCAGCACACCACGCTCGAGTCGCAGCAGGCGTATTTCGATGGAACCGCCCACACCGTCGTCGACGCGCGCTTCAGCATCCTCACCAACGTCGTGATCGAGCGGCGACGCTTCGCCGACCGCGATCAGCTCGGCCTCTTCTCCGCGTTTCCAGCGTCTGAGCCCGGTGAGGCGTATGTCACGATGTCCCCGGTTGCGCGGGCGAACATCGCGGCGGGGTACATGGTGCTCCTCTCCGCCGCGCAGTACATGGCGCTGTCATCACCGGTGGCGCGCCGGCTCTATCGACTCTTCGAAGTCGTGCACGAAGAAGGATCAGATCGCTGGCGCGTTACCTTGGCGCACCTGGCCGAACAGCTTCCCCTCGCCCAGCGTTATCCATCGCACCTGCAGCGCGTCTTGCAACCAGCGCACGAAATGTTGATCGCGGCCGGCCTCTTGCGCGAAGTGACCGTTCAGCAACAGATGCGTGAGTGGTATGTTGAATACACGCTCGCCGAGCGGGCTCATGCGTAGTGCGAGCAGAGTTATTGCGGTGTCGGAGTTCATAAACCCTTCCTCGGAGTGCTCGTCATGGCGACCAAGCTCGAAAAGACCCTGAAGCGTGAAATCGACATCGATGGTGCGGCCTACATGGTCGCGATTTCCCCCGATGGAGTGAAGCTCACGCAGAAGGGTTTCCGCAAAGGCCCCGAGCTCACGTGGAAGCAGATNNCGGTAGTGGCGCCACACAGTCCGGAAGCGAAGGCGGCGGGGAGTAGCCCCACGCCCGTCCGCGCGAGTGAGATGGGAACTATCTCCTCGCGCGATCGTATTTCAGGGGACACCAGCTGTTCCCCATTCCAGGTATTTATGTCTCGAATTCGTACCGCGGCGCTGCTTGGCGTAATAGCGCTGCCGATCGTCATCGGCGGCGCCGCAATCGAGCGGCAATCCACCCGCGATGGCGCCCACGTGTTCGACCAGGTGCTTTCGCTCGTCAGCGATCGCTTCGTCGACACGCTCCAGCAAAATCAGCTCTTCGAGAAGGCTGCGCGCGGACTCGTGCAGCAACTCGACGACCCATACTCCGAGCTCTACACCCCGGCGCAGCTCAAGCGCTTCTCCACCATCGCCACCGGCAAGTACGGCGGCATCGGGATGCAGATCGAGCAGCAGGAAGGCGCGATCGTCGTGGTGCGCGTCTTCGATCACACGCCGGCCGAGCAGGCGGGCGTCGGCGAAGGCGACCGCATCGTCGGCATCGACACCGCATCCACACGCGGCTGGACATCGCAGCAGGTCTCCGATGTTCTCGTTGGCACCATCGGCACCAAAGTGAAGGTCAAGTTCGTGCGCCCCGGAATCGCTCAGGCCATCGAGCACTCCTTCGTGCGCGCCGAAATTCACGTCCCCGCCGTGCCGTACGCGATCATGCTCGACAACAAGATCGCCTACGTCCCCCTCCAGCAGTTCAGCGAGAATTCGGCTGCCGAGCTTCGCGGCAACGTCTATCGCTTGATGCACGAGGGCGCGAAGGGAATCGTGCTCGACCTCCGGAGCGATCCGGGCGGCATCCTCGATCAGGGACTCGACATCGCCGATCTCTTTCTGGCGAACGGGCAGACGATCGCGAGCGTTCGCACGCGCACGGGGCCGCCGCAGCTGTTCTCTGCGCACGGCGGTCAGCACGTCGCCGATGTGCCGCTGGTCGTCCTCGTCGACGGCTATTCCGCGTCCGCGAGTGAGATCGTCACCGGCGCGCTGCAGGATCACGATCGCGCCCTCGTCGTCGGCACCACGTCGTTCGGCAAGGGACTCGTGCAAACGGTGTACCCCCTCGACGGCGGCTGGGCGATGAAGCTCACCACCGGCAAGTGGTATACACCGAGTGGTCGCTCCATCCAGAGGAACCGCAAGCACATTGATCCCGACTCCGCCGTTGGCGCGGTCGCGAGCGACAATGCGAAGCCCGACTCGCTCGAGCAGGACTCGGTGAAGAAGCACCGCCCGATGTTCAAGAGCGACGCGGGCCGCACGATCTACGGCGGCGGCGGCGTCACTCCAGACATCATCGTTCCCGAAGACACGATCACCACGGCGGAGCAGGACTTCGCCAAGGCGATCGCGCCGAAATTCCCGGCGCTGCGCGCCGTGCTCTACACGTACTCCTTCGAGCTGAAGGATCACGTCGCAAAGGACTTCACGGTGAAGCCCGAGTGGCGCGATGAGCTCTACAAGCGGCTCGAGGCGGCGAAAATCGTGACGGATCGCAGGCAGTACGACGCCGCGACCCCGCTCGTGAACCGCTGGCTCTCGCAGCAGGTCGCTCGCCTCGCCTTCGGCGACTCCACGGCATTCCGCCGCACGATCCCGGATGATCCGCAGCTCCGCAAGGCGCTCGACGTATTGCGCAAGGGACCGACACAGAAGGACCTCTTTTCTATCGCCCGCACGGACGCAACTCCGGGTCATTAGCTTTCCGGAATGCGAAACACGCGTCAGATGATCACCGTGGCCACACTCGTGGCCGCGGTTGCTTGTCACGGCGGAGCTGCCCATCCAGCGCAGCCCGCCCCCGCTCCCGGCACTTCACTGCGCCCCGCAGAGCCACACCTCGCCAACATCCGCCAGCTCACGCACGGTGGCGAAAACGCCGAGTCGTACTTCAGCGCCGATGGCAAGCAGCTGATCTTCCAGAGCACGCGCGACGATCGAAGGTGCGATCAGGAATACGTCATGAACGCCGACGGCTCCGCGCTGCGCCGCATCTCCGACGGCACCGGCAAGACGACGTGCGGCTACTTCTTCGCGTACAACACGAAAGTCTTCTACGCGTCCACGCGCGCGGCCGACAGCGCGTGCCCCAGGAAGCCCGACCCATCGAAGGGGTACGTGTGGGGGCTCGACAAGTACGACATCTACACCGCCAATCCCGATGGCAGCGGCACCCAGCGCCTCACGAGCTACGGCGTCTACACCGCCGAGGGAACGCTCTCGCCCGACGGCAAGACAATTGTCTTCACGTCGCTCAAGGATGGCGATCTCGAGCTCTACACGATGAACGTCGACGGCTCCAACGTCCGCCGGCTGACGAACGCCCCGGGCTACGACGGCGGCGCGTTCTTCTCGCCCGACGGCAAGCGGATCGTCTATCGCGCCTATCATCCCACCGACTCCACCGAGCTCGCGCAGTACCGCGACCTGCTCAGTCAGTCGATCGTGCGGCCGAACAAAATGGAGATCTGGGTGATGAACGCCGACGGAAGCGGCCAGCACCAGATCACGCATCTGGGAGGCGCCAACTTCGCCCCCTTCTTCACACCGGACGGCACGCGCATCATCTTCTCGTCGAACTACACCAATCCGCACAGCGGCGAGTTCGATCTATATCTCATCAACGACGACGGCACCGCACTCGAGCAGGTGACCAACGCCACCGGCTTCGACGGCTTTCCGCAGTTCAGCCCCGACGGCAAGCATCTCGTGTTCGCATCGAGTCGCAACGCCACCGGCGCGCATCAGCTCGATCTCTTCATGGCTGACTGGAAGCCCTGATGGCGCAACGCTTCACCGCTAACCCGGAGCAACGATGTTCGGCCTAGGCGCAATCCTGTTCCTCGCGTTCATCGCGGCGCTCACCATCGCGAAGACGGTCAAGATCATCGGCCAGGCCGAGGTCATGGTGATCGAACGGTGGGGACGCTTCAATCGCATCGCGCGCTCGGGGCTCAACGTCCTCATCCCGTACATGGAAAAAGGGAAGACGATCGACGTCCGCTACTTCGAGGCCGATCCCGGTGGCGTCAAGCGCGTCACCTCTGGCTCGACGTCGCGCATCGATCTTCGCGAGCAGGTGCTCAGCTTCCCGAAGCAGCCGGTGATCACGAAGGACAACGTCACGATCGACATCGACGCGGTGCTCTACTATCGAATTGCCGATCCGCAGAAGGCCGCGTACGCGATTCAGAATCTCCCCTTCGCGCTCGAGACGCTCACGCGCACGACGCTCCGCAACATCGTCGGCGACATCGAGCTCGATCAGACGCTCGCGAGTCGCGACATGATCAACAAGCGCATGCGCGACACGATCGAAGAGGCATCGATCGGCTGGGGCGTCGACGTCACGCGCGTCGAGCTGCAGGCGATCGAGCCGCCGCGCGACATCCAGCAGTCGATGGAGCTGCAGATGCGCGCCGAGCGCGAGCGACGCGCCGCGGTCACCAACGCCGAGGCCTCGAAGCGCGCCGCGATCCTCGAGGCCGAGGGCGTGCAGCAGTCGCAGGTGAGCCGCGCGCAGGGAGAATCCGAGGCCGCGGTGCTCCGCGCAAAGGGACTCGCCACCGCACGCATGGCGATGGCGGAGGCGGAGGCACAGGCGATCTCGCGGATAGCCTCATCGCTCCCCGAGGGTCAGGCCGCCATGTACCTGCTCGGCATGAAGTACCTCGAGGCGCTCCCGCAGCTCACGCAGGGCAAGGGGACGACGATCTTCCTCCCCGCCGAAGCCGCAGGCGTCATGGGCGCACTCGGCGGCATCCGCGAGCTGCTCGTGCGCTCGTCGAACGATCTCCCCGCGGCGCCCGCCGCTCGCGGGGCGGGCGCGCCGCCACCGCCGCGCATCGCTCCGCCAACGATCACACCGGCATATGTGCCGCCGCCAATTCCCGACTTGGACAAAAAGTAGACAGTGGCCAGAATCACTCGTGATCGCGCGGAGCGGATCGCGCGCAGTCACGCCTGCGAGAACTGCGGCGAGTACAGCTACAAGAAGCTCACGGTGAAGCCCGCGTCGAAGGAGCAGCGCGAAGGCGTCGACGTCGCCTGGATCGCGTCGAAGACGTGCGGCGTCTGCGGCGCGATCCACGAGATGGGGATCGACTCGGAGGGCGAGATCGTCTACGGCGGGGATTCGTAGAAGGCAATCGACATAGCGGCGAGGAAGCCGCTCAGGACATAACCGCCAACTGCGATCACGGAGTTGCTACCGCAGCACCGGCAAAAACGGCGCGAGCGTTCCGTCGTTCGGCGCCGGCGTGACGCCGAGCAGCCGCGCGAGCAGATCGTAGACGTCGACATTCGGAAATTCGTCGATCGTCGTTTCCGCCTTGAAGTCCGGGCCGTGCGCCAGGAAGAGCGCGCGCATGAGGGGATCCGCGTTGTCGTAGCCGTGCTCCCCGAGCACATCCAGCGGCCTGCCGTGCCGCCACGCGATCATCCATCCCGGATCGGTCACCGCTATCACAGGCGTGATCCGCGCGCTCGTTCCGTAGTGCAGCCGCGCAGGAACGTCGCCCCTCTTCCACGCAGTCACGTGCGGCAGCTTCTTCAGCTTCTCGAGCAGCCCATCGTTGTCGCGGTCGCGCGCGCTGATCGAGAGATTCGGCGACAGCGTCACGACGTTGACGCTCGCCGAGTCGACGACGTCGTCGAGATAGACCACGTGCTCAGGGGAGATCTGCTCCATCCCGTGGTCGGCAACTATCACGATGTCGACGCTGTCGTACATCTTTCGCGACTCGAGTCCGCGCACGAGCTGCGCGAGCGCGCTGTCCACGCGGAGNNGCGATGCCCCTGCATGTCGGGCTCCTCGAAGTAGCCCATCACGAGGCGCGGGCGACGTGCCGCGGGGAGATCGAGCCACGCGAGCATTGTGTCGACGCGCGCGCTGAAGGCGATCGCGTGGTCGTACGAGTGCCAGAGCTCGGGGCGCATGCCACCCACGGGCGCGTCGGATCCCACCCAGAACATCGTCGCCGCCTGCGCGCCCTGCTTGGTCGCCGTCACCCAGATCGGCTCGCCGCCCCACCAGTACCCCTCGTGCGCGATCGGCTTCTTGTACTCGAACGCGCTGTCGTGCGCGGGATCGAAGAAGCGATTGTTCACCATCCCCGAGTGGTCCGGGTAGAGTCCCGTCGCAAGCGTGTAGAAGTTCGGGAAGGTGATCGTCGGAAAGCTCGGGATCATCGCGCGCGCCGTGACGCCGCTGCGCGCGAGCGCGTGGAGCGCGGGCGCCGAGTCGGCGTCGAGATAGCGCCGAGCAAAGCCATCGAAGCCCAGCACGATCACCGTTCTCGTTTTCGCCGCCGGCGAGGGCCCAGGGCTCGGCCCCGCGCCATGGCACGCCACCGTGAGCAGAGCGCCGATTCCGAGAAGCGCGCGACGCAATTGTCTTGAATTCAAGATATTTTTTCCGTTGGCGAAGGAGAGCTCACGAGAGCAGTACGTACGAGCGGCGCGCACGGTTGGGCCACCCATCACTCGCGCCCGAGCAGCGCGCGCTCGCCGCCGACGTCGGTCCACACGATCCTGTAGCGCCTATGCTCCCACGGCCAGTACGGCTTGTGCGCGTAGCGCGGCCCAAAGACGGCGGTGAGCAGCGAGTCGGGATCGGCGGTGCGCCCGATGGCCGTGAGGCGCGCGCCGAGCACGACGGGGCGAGTGAACTCCTGGTAGCGCGCAAAGCTGTGGCAGAAGCAGAGCGGCCCCTTGCTCGAGAGCCGGCCGAGGAAGAGATCGGGAAAGACGTAGGTCATCGCGTAGAAGATCTCGAGCGACTTGTCGCGCGGGAGATCGGACGCCGGAGTGCCGCGCGGGAGCGATCCGTGCTTCCCCCACTGGACGTCGATACCGAGCTCCCCCTTGCCACGCCAGTTAGCATGAAGGATGTCGCCGTGCCAGTACGTCCAGATGTCGGTGGGGGCATTGGTGGCGTCGTAGCCCACCCAGAACTCTTCCTCGTCCGCACCCTGCGAGAAGGGCGACCAGCGGGCGGCGATGTCGTGGCGGTAGGTGAGGTAGTAGGCGATTACACGCCTGGATGGGTGCAAAACGGCAACGGTTCGCTCGAGCGGGAACGATTCGTCCCGTTGAAGGTATAGGATAGGCGCTAAATCCCTCGCGAGTATGGCTGCAGAGTCGTTGTGCGCCAAGGAGTCGGGGAGAGCTGGGGGCAGAGCAGGAAAGTGGGTGCGGGGTCCGCAGGCGGCCAGCAAAGCGGTAAGGCCGACTACGAAGCCCAACACTCGGCGCGTCTGCAGCGTTCTTTCCCGTACAGGCCGTTTCGGGCCGTACGCGAGAGGGCATTCGATCGTCTCCTGTACGAGCGGAGACTTGTTGAGACTTTGGAGGGGTTCATGCGAAAGCCACGTCCGGCCACCTACAATCCTGCGCAAGCGTTGCAGCTCATCGCGAACGATCGCACCGGCGCTCCACTCAGTTGCCCCTCCTGCTCCGGACCGATCCTTCGCGATCCCGACCAGGTGCCCCCCATCCGCCGCTCCCACGTCACGCTCCGCTGTTCGAGTTGTGGCCGCATCGCCCGGTACATAGCGGGCGCCGCCTGAGCCTGTCGACCGCTTCGTTCCAACCGTTCCGCCAGCGGTTCTTCTCAGCAACTCGCGGGCTTGGCCCAAATTATGAGATATGATCTAGTTACCGCCGAAATCATCTGTTTAGATTTCGGCACACTCTGGATCGTCAGCATCCCCCAGCGGCAAATGTTTCGGCAGCTGGGCCGATGATTCGCACAACAGTTCTAGCCCCACAGGGGAAAGGGTAAGGTACCATGGCACGCATCACCGGCACCGTGAAGTGGTTCAACGACGCGAAAGGCTTCGGTTTCATCTCTCGTGAGGGTGGACCCGATGTTTTCGTCCACTTCAGCGCCATCACCGGCAACGGCTTCAAGTCGCTCGCCGAAGGCGATCAGGTCGAGTTCGAAATCGTTCAGGGACAGAAGGGTCCGCAGGCCGCCGACGTTCAAAAGGTCTGACCTCCCTGCTTCAGTCAAAAGAGTCCCGGCATTGCTGGGACTCTTTTTTTTGCCTACAATCCCCGCCCGTTTCGATTCCATAGTCGGCACCGGACTTGCCCCTCCTCACCCACGTCCGGCCGCACAACCCGCTCGACTCATCAGGAGCTCAAGATGGCCTCGATCTGGAAGGGCTCACTCTCCTTCGGTCTCGTCAGCATCCCCGTCGAAGTGCGTACCGCCATCCAGGGCGATCACATCAGCTTCCGCATGCTCCATGACGAAGACCTCGCTCCCATCAAATACGAGCGCGTCTCCTCCACGAGCGGCGATCCGGTTCCCTGGGGCGAGATCGTCAAGGGCTACGAATACGCGAAAGGCAAATTCGTCGTCATCACCGACGAAGATTTCAAAACCGCCGCCGTCGAGTCCTCGAAGACGCTCGAGATCGTCGACTTCGTGAAGGAAGCAGAGATCGATCCGCGCTACTTCGAAACGCCCTACTTCCTCGTTCCCTCCAAAGGCGGCGAAAAAGCCTACGCCCTCCTCCGCGAAGCCATCCGAAAAACCGGATCCGTCGGCATCGGCAAGATCATCATGCGACAGAAGCAGCATCTCGCCGGCATTCGCGTCGTCGATGACGCGCTCATCCTCGAGATCATGCGCTTCGCCGATGAGCTGATCGACCCGGAGACACTCAGCCTCCCGAGCTCCAGCCTCGTTCGCCCGCAGGAACTCCGCATGGCCGAGCAGCTCGTCACGAGCCTCGCCGAGGCGTTCGATCCGGCCAAGTACACCGATGAATACCGCAACAATCTCATGCGGCTCATCCACGGCAAGATGAAAGGGAAGAAAGTGAATCTGAAAGCCGAGCCGGGCGCCGCGCGCGACACGCAGGTGATCGATCTCATGACGCGCCTCCGCGAAAGCCTCGACGGCGGCAAGAAGAAAGGCTCCGTGCGCTCCGGCCCCACGGCCGCCGCCTCGCGCGAACGCAAATCCGCGTCGAAAACGAGAGCCGCGAAAGCAGTCAAGCGCGCCAAGCGCAAAAGCGCGTAGTCGCGACCCATGGCCGAGCGCGCAAAGCCTGCGGTACGACGCAAGCTCTCCGAGTACCGCCGCAAACGCGACTTCTCGAAAACCGCCGAGCCATCCGGCAACGACGAGCGCGCGAAGAAAAAGAAGTCGCTCGTCTTCGTCATCCAGAAACACGCGGCGAGCCATCTCCACTTCGACTTCCGGCTCGAGCTCGATGGCGTGATGAAAAGCTGGGCCGTACCCAAGGGCCCGAGCTACGACCCGGCCGTCAAGCGCCTCGCCATGCAGGTCGAAGATCATCCCATTGACTACAACACCTTCGAAGGGACGATCCCGCAGGGCGAGTACGGCGGCGGCACGGTCATGCTCTGGGATCGCGGCACCTACACCTCCGCGCTCGACGAGGACGATCCGATCCCCGCGCTCCGCACAGGCTACGCGAAAGGCGACCTCAAGATCCTCATGCACGGCGACCGCATGCACGGCTCCTGGGTGCTCGTACGCACGCGCCGCGGCTCCGACAGCAAACCGCAGTGGCTGCTCATCAAGCATCGCGACGACTTCTCGAAGCCCGGCTCCGACATCGTCGCACACGAGATGACGTCAGTCACCACCGGCCGCACGATGGACGAGATCGCATCGAACAAAAAGAAAAACGTCTGGCACTCCAATCGCGCGCCCGCTCGCACCGCCTACACCAAAGCACTCGGCGCCGGCGCCCTCGATCCCATGCTCGCATCCGTCGGCACCGACATTCCCGAAGGAAGCGCGTGGACCTTCGAGCCGAAGTACGACGGCATCCGCGTCCTCGCCTACGCAACGCCCGTTGCCGCGCGCCTCGTCACGCGCAACGGAAAGGACAAGACCGCACAGTTCCCTGGAATCGCTGAAGCTTTGCGCAAGCTCGCCTCGCGAGGGAAGCGCGCGCTCGTGCTCGACGGCGAAGTCGTTGCACTGCACGACGGCACCCCTGCGCGCTTCCAGGAGCTGCAACAGCGCATGCACGTGAAGGACGCGCGCGCGATCGCCGGCTACGAGACGACCGCGCCCGTCGCACTGATGGCCTTCGACATTCTGCTCGATGGCAACGACGTGCTCGTACACGAACCGTGGACGAAGCGCCGCGCGCATCTCGAGAAGCGACTCGCCGGCCACGAGTCGGCGGAGCTGCGCCTCACGGAGTCCGATCTCGATGACGGACGCGAGATGCTCGCACGCGCGCGCCACGATGGCTGGGAGGGGATCATCGCGAAGCGTGTCGACGCGCCCTACCAGCCCGGCGTACGCACGCGCGACTGGCTCAAGCTCAAGCTCGAGTTTCGACAGGAGTTCGTCGTCGGCGGCTGGACCGAGCCCCGCAACACACGCCAGCACATCGGCGCCCTCCTCCTCGGCTACTACGACCACGGGCGCCTGATCTACGCCGGCAACATGGGCGGCGGCTTCGACAACGTGGGACTCGCCGAGATGTACGAGTCGCTCGCGCCGTCGGAGCGAAAGACATCGCCGTTCAAGGAGACGCCGCGGCCGCGCGAGCCGGTGCACTGGGTGACGCCGAAGGTGGTCGTCGAAGTGAAGTTCAACGAGTGGACGACGGACGGAAAGCTGCGCCAGCCGATCTACGTCGGCACGCGCGACGACAAGAATCCGCGCACAGTGAAACGCGAGGGAACGAGCGTGCAGAAAGCCGCGAAGAAGAAGCGCGCGACAACGAAAGTCGCGAGGAAAAAATCCGCGAAGAAGATCGTGCGGGTGAGCGCGCGCAAGAGCGTGGGCGCGTCGGCAGCCACCGCCCCAGCGGGATCCGTCGAGCAACAGCTCGCGACCATTCAGCAGGGTGGCGGCGACGGCAACGTAGAGATCAAGCGCGGCGTCTCGCTCCACGTCTCGAGTCTCGACAAGATCTACTTCCCCGCAAACGGCTTCACCAAGGGCGACGTCATGCGCTACTACGCGCGCGTCGCGCCGCAAATTCTTCCCACGATCGCCGACCGTCCGCTCGTGCTCAAACGCACGCCGGAAGGGATCAAGGGCGAAGTCTTCTTTCAGCAGAAGCCGCCGCCGCACGCGCCACCGATCCTTCGTGTCGAGACGGTCGTGAACAGCGAGGGCGAGAGCGCCGAGCGAATCGTGGGCGGCGATCTCGCGACGCTGCTCTACACCGTGCAAATCGGCTGCATCTCCGTCGACCCCTGGCACTCGCGCATCGGATCGCTCGACGCGATGGACTACACGATTCTCGATCTCGACCCGGGACCGCGCGCGACCTTCGATCGCATCGTCGATGTCGCGCGCTGGGTGAAGGAGGAGCTCGACGCGCACGGACTGCACGCCGCACTCAAGACCTCGGGCTCGCGCGGGCTGCACGTAGTCATCCCGCTCCCCCCGCGCACGCCCTACGAGGCGGGACTGCTCCTCGCCCAGCTGATCGCGACGCGCGTGGCCGAGAAACACCCGAAGGATGCGACGGTCGAACGGTCGGTGAAGGCGCGTCCGGCAAGGGCGATCTACGTCGACTATCTGCAGAACGTGAAGGGGAAGTCGGTCGCCGGCGCGTATTGCGTGCGCGCGCGAGACGGTGCGACCGTCTCGACCCCGCTCCAATGGAAG
>PLMM01000045.1 GCA_003142495.1 Gemmatimonadota bacterium
TGGCGCGAGTGGCGATTCCAGCGGTCGTAGTACGCGCGCCCGTAGTCAGCGCCATCGAACCCGTCGGTCAGCCCGCGCTCCGCGGCAACTCGACGCGCTCCGGCGTTGACGACTGCACCTTGAGCAGATAGCGCTGCGACTCGGAGATGCGCTCGATCTCGATCGACACCGCCTCGATTCCCTGCTCGATGCGCTCGAGGCGCCCACCGAACTCCGGCGGCATCGCGGGCTTGATCGCGCGGCGCTCGATGATGGTGCCGAACGCGCGCGCCAGCGGCTTGCCCACCGCGATCACGGCGAGCATCAGGAGAAAGGCATACCCGAGGTTCTCGACGCGGGGAGGAATGTCGAAGGGCTGATCCTCGGGAACGGTCGTGCTCGAACCGGCGATGACGGGCTCGACTTGCTCGATCGGTGCGACGGGAGCAACCGGGGCCACCGGTGCGATGCCGGCCTGCGGCGTGTGGATGGTGGTCGTCTTCCCGTTCTTGGTTACGGTCACGTCCGTGCTTTTCGAGGCCCGTGCGGCAGCGTCGGTGGCGCTCTGGGCCTTCTGTTGGCTCACCCCAGCCTGCTTCAGCTGCGCATTCACCTGCGCGCGAATCTGGGAAGCCAGGTCGTTTGCGGACACGTTCACACCGGGAGTCGACGTCTGTGTTTGCAGGTAAGGCATCAGATCCTCGTGGTTGGCGCGCTTCTCACCCTGCTACCTACGTCCCCGTCCGTCGTCATGTTTCGGGGCGGCGCGAGTTGCTGCTCACCCCGCCAACCCTATATTCGGCGTTGGAAGGCTTTCCCGCACCCCCACAGTGTACAAGCAGGTAGAAATGGACTGGACGATCATTGCTGTCAACTTTCTGTATGCTACACTGGGCGTCGCGCTCATGTGGCTGGCCTACCGCATGTTCGACTGGCTCACCCCCGAAGTGGATTTTGCCGAAGAGCTGAAAAAAGGGAATGTGGCCGTGGCGATCTTCATTGCGGCGCTCTTCATCTCGATCGCGCTCATCGTGGGGCGCGCCCTGAATTGAGGCGATTCGCTCGGCTGGCGCTCGTTGCCGCGTCGATAGCGGTTGCTGCCGCGGCGGTTCCGCAGCGCGCGGCCGCGCAGCGCACGCCGTCCGATCGCTACGACGCGTACTTCAAGAAATATGCGAAGCGCTACTTCGGCATCGGCTTCGACTGGAAGCTGTTCAAGGCGCAGGGAATGGCCGAGAGCGGGCTCTCGCCCACGGCGAAGAGCTGGGTGGGCGCGCGCGGGATCATGCAGCTCATGCCGTCGACCTATCTGGCGATCAGCTCGCACCGCCCGGAGATGACCGCCATCGATGACCCGCAGTGGAACATCGCGGCGGGGATCATGCACGATCGCGACATGCGGACGCTGTGGCGGGACAGCGTTCCCGACGACGATCGCTGGCGCTTCATGTTCGGCGGCTACAATGCCGGCGAGGGGACGATCTTCCGCGCGCAGGGTGTCGCGCGGGCATCGAAGCTCGACGAGCGCACCGGGCCCAACATCGAGAGCGTTGCGCCCACCGTTCCGCGCTGGCGCTACAAGGAAACGCTCGGCTACGTGCACACGATCGAAGAAAATCGAAAGCGGCTCTCGCCGCTCAAGGCGCCGAAGGACTCGACCTCGCCCTAACTCTGCGCCCCGCGGCTCGCGCACGCGCGACAGATCGTCCGGCCCGTCAGTACGCGCCAGAGCTTTTCCCATCGCGTGCCGTGATAGTGCCGCTCGCACAGCAGCCGGCTGCAGACGTGGCAGTGGCCGCCAGCGCCCGGGTCGAACATCGCACCGCACTCGTCGCACGCGGCGACGACTTCGGATCTGCGCAGAAGGGGAACGCCGAGCATCGGCTACTCCTTGCGCCCCGGCTCAGACCGACTCATACGCGCAGCCGTGTTCCTGGGCGAGGCCGATCAGCATCGTGGCCGCGGGAACGAGCTTCACGCCAGGGTTGAGGCCGGCTACGAGCTCCGCGTACACATTGTCGAACGAGTCGTGCGTGGCGAGCGCGAATTCCTTCGCGATGGCGGTGAGAGCGTTGTTGCACTGCGTGAAGATCGTCCCGCGCGCCTGAAGCGCACGCACGGAGGCCCGTTTCGTTTCAGTTGCAGGCGCATCGAGGAAGACGTTGTGATCGGGACTTTTGTCGGGGCCGTCGGAGATCTGCCACTTCTCCGCAACCTTGTACTTCGCCCAGATCGCGTCGTTGACGTTGATCGGGAAACCGCCGCCGGCGATCGCCAGCACCGAGCTCACCTGCGGATACTCGAGGTGATAGACGTCGCGCCAGGCGTTGAGCCAGCCGTCGACCCTGTGCAGGGGCCCTGGAACGTCGTCCATCTTCCTGACGACGTCGAATACCTGCCGATGCTTCCCCTTGATCTGGCCGAGCCACGAGAGGTCCCACGATCCTTTGGGCGCGGCGGCCGCGTCGAGCTCCCGGCGCGAAAGCAGCGGCGCGAGAACGGTCGCGCCCGCAGCGGTGGCGAGAGCGGTGAGGAAGCTTCTGCGCGGCGTTTTGCTGTCTGACATCCGATTCTCCCGTCTATTTGGGTGATCCACGTCCGGTCCGGTCCGGCATGCACAATGCACACTGTCTAGGCAGCGGTCCACACCTTGCTTCTGTATCCGCTACTTAGGCCAAACACCGTAGGCCGGGTCCATAATAATGCACTCCAGGGGGAGCTCATGAAGATCAAACTCATCGCGATCGCGGCGATCGCCCTCTCGCCGGCCGTGGTGTTTGGCCAGGCGAGAACGCATATCCGTGTATCCAAGGACGGCGCGCACAACACGATGTCGACTTCCGGCGCGAACGGCGATGTCACCTCCACGCCGGCTCCGGCCGCCGAGCCCGCGCCAGCACCGGCACCTGAGCCGACGCCTGCGCCGACGACCAGCA
>PLMM01000262.1 GCA_003142495.1 Gemmatimonadota bacterium
CAAGCGCGCGGTGCTCGACATGCTCGTCGCAGTCGCGCACGGGGTGGATTCACCGACGCGCACACTCACGCTCAAGCCCGGGGTCGCGTTCAAGCCGATGGCGAGCGTGTTCGTGCAGTTCTCGCCCACCTTTCAGAGCGATCAGGACGCGGCGCAGTACGTGACGACCGTCCCGGATTCGACCGACGTCGCGTTCTTCGGCAATCGCTACGTGTTCGCGTACATCAAGACGCGCACGATCTCGCTCGACACGCGCATCAACTGGACCTTCACGCCCAATCTCACGCTGCAGCTCTTCGTGCAGCCGTTCATCGCGAGCGGCGCGTACACATCGTTCCGCGAATTTGCCGCGCCGCGGACGGTGAAGAAGCTCGTGTACGGCACCGACATCGGCACGATCTCGCGCACGCCGGCTACGCCTACCACAGGCGCATCGTACACGGTGGATCCCGACGGTGTGGGACCTGCCGCGCCCTTCACCTTCTCGGATCCCGACTTCACCACGCGCTCGCTGCGCGGCAGCGCGGTGCTCAGATGGGAGTATCGCCCCGGCTCGACGGTGTACTTCGTGTGGACGCAGCAGCGCACGGGATCGGATGCGGCTGGCACCTTCGATTTCGGCAACGCGACCTCCGCGATCTTCCGCGATAAGCCGATCAACCTGTTCCAGGTGAAGGTAAATTACTGGATCGGGCGCTGAGTGAGGCTTCAGATCTGGCCGGATCACGAACAATTTCTTCGATCGACTCGCCATCCGCCGCGGGTAATTCCACCCCAAGCAATCGCGTAAACGTGGGCGCGAGGTCGAGCACTGACGGTTCGCGCGTCATTCGCCCGACGCGCACGCCAGGTCCCGCCGCCAGGAACCATCCGCCCGACCGATGCTCACCGCTTCGTCCGTAGTCATTTTTCCCTTCGATCACTCCAATCCTGGGCGACTGCGCCCGCACCTGCGCAGCGGCACCGTCACTCAGCGCGGTAGTGCCGTGCGCGATAGCATCACTCCATTCTATGAGGATATCGGGAAGCGCGTCGATCCGCTCGCCCGCGTACACCTCACGCGTACGAACGACTCGACGCACCAGCTGCTCACCGGTGATGCAGTCGACGATCGCCAGCAAGTCAGTCTCGAGCTTCGCGCAGAAACGCTCAGCGTCCGCCGGCTCGAGCACTCCGCGCGGCTCGCGCCCTACGAGGTTGAGCCGCACACCTCCCACCGCGAGCCCGTTCGCAAGAGGAAAGCAGCGACTCCGATCCAGGTCGACGCCGATCGCGGGACCTCGCGCGCGCGTATCTTCGTTCAGTGAAACGCGGTCGCGCAGCGGCGAGAGCTTCGAGCGCACCGCCTTCGGCAGCGCGCGCCACAGTCCGGCGAGCGCGTCCCTCAGCCGCGTGCGCAACGGCACGCGCAGTGGTGCGGTGACGCCGAGCGCGCAAAGCAGCTCGCGAAGGAGAAAGTGCGAGCCATAGCGCGTATCCATGCCGTGTGCTGCGAAGACGACGATCTGCGCCTCGCCCGCACTGTCGACGAGCCTCCCGATCGCGGCGTCGATGGAGCGGTAGACGGAGCGCAGCGCGTCGCCCGTGATCGTAGCCACGGCAGGGTCGTGCGAAGGGTGCCCGGGATCGTGCAGATGCCAGCACTGGTGCCCCGCGCAGTGCGACTCCGTGAACACGGTCATGAAGAGATCCCATCCGCCGCGCGCGAGCAGCTCGACGGTCCACTCCGCCTTACGCGCTACGCCTTCCTCGAGCGATGCGGTGAGCGCGAGATACTCATGCGCGCGGCGTCCGTTTGCATCGCACGAGGCGCCCGCAGGATGTCGCCCGAATCGCTGTTCGATGTCCAACGCGAGCGCGGGCGGCATCGTCGCATATCCGAAGAACGCGTCGTGTCCGCCCCACTCGACGACTTGCACGCCATTCAGTTCCGTCTCGAGCTTCGTGAGCGGCACGTCGAGCACCGCCACTCGCTTGCCAGCGCGACTCAGCACGCGCCAGAACGGATCGCGCTCGACGAAGTCTCCGCGGGCGCGGTCCTCGAGGCGGTAGCTTCCCGACACGAGCTGCACCTGATAGTGGAAGCCGTGCCGCGCGGGATTGGTGCCCGTGTACATCGAGGGCCAGGTCGAGCCCACGAAGAACCCGTCGATGCCACGCGTGCGGCCGACGAGCCCGCGCGCCACGAGCGCGGCGAGATTGGGAAGCGTGCCGTCCGCCGTCCATGCATCGAGAAGAGCGGGGCTCGCCGCGTCGATGCCGATTACAAGGAGCTTCGTGGGCGGTACGGTCACGGTCGCACGCGCAGTGCGTCGCGCACGAGGTGCCGCGTGAAGGAGGCGTAGCGCCATCCCGATCGCTGCAGCATCGATGCGACGTGCCACCGGCACGCCTCGAGGAGCGCGCCCGCGTTGCGCTCGTGGTCGGCAGCCGCGTGATACGCGCTGGCGATGCGCGCACGAAAGGCGGCGCGCACATCGCCGGGCAAATTCAGCTCGACGATGCGGCGGAGCGCGCTCACCTGGCCGAGTACGTACGCGCGCGACAGCGACTGGGCCAGCGGGCTTCCGACGTTGTAGACCACTGTCGGCGTATCGATCCACACGACCGGATGCGCCGAGGCGATGCGCAGCGCGAGATACGTGCACTCGAGATAGCTCGGCATCCCCTCGAACACATCCACGCATACCATTGAAGTGCGGCACATCCACGATCCGGGGAGGCACCAGTTGCGATCGAGCATCGCCCGCACCGGATCAGTGTGTATGCGATG
>PLMM01000074.1 GCA_003142495.1 Gemmatimonadota bacterium
GCGCCTTCGGCGACTTTCCGCTCGTCGTCGAGATCCGACACGAGTCGTGGAACGTGCCGCACTTCTACGAGTCGCTCGCCGAGCGCGGCGTGGGGTTCGTGAACATCGACCAGCCGCTGTTCAAGAAGAGCATCAAGCCGAGTGCGGCGGTGACGTCGGCGGTGGGTTACGTGCGCGTGCACGGGCGCAACTACGGCGACTGGTTTCGCGAGGACGCGAATGTGCGCGAGCGCTACGACTATCTCTACTCGCCGGAGGAGCTCGCGCCCTGGGTCGGGCGCATCGAGGAGATTGCGATTCGCGCCGAGGATGTGTACGTGCTGACGAACAACCACAATCTCGGGAAGGCGGGGATCAACGCGCTGCAGTTGAAGTCGATGCTCGCGCACGAGCGGGTGGCTGCTCCGCCCACGCTGCTACAATCGTATCCGGAGGCGCTGGCGGCGTATGTGAAGCCGGAATGAGCTGCGCCAGCGTATCGCTGAGCTGCCGGATCGCGAGCGCGCGCGACGCACGCCATCGCGCATAGCCGACGGTGAAGTGGCGGTTGAGATCGTACTGCATCCAAACGCGAGAAGCGGCGTACACGATCGTCATCGAGACGGTGTAGTACGCGGGCCACCAGCGGATGGACGGCAGGTGAAGCGCGCGAAGGAGCACGAAATAGAGGTAGTACTGGAAGACGAACACGAACAGCGAGCTTTTTCCGATGAGCGCCAGGGCCGCGAGCGCGCGAGGCGCAATTCCGCGTGCATCGATCCAGATCGCGCCGGCGGTGATCATGAGCCCGATGCCGCCGAACGTGAGCAGATACGTAGGACCGGGCGGTAACTTCTGAAAGATCGACGCGAGATCCGCTACGCGATCGAAGATGTCGCCGGTGGGAGACCACGCGTCGCTCACCGAGTGTGGCAGAAGCAGATGCAGCGCAGCCGCGCACATCAACATCGTCGATCCGGTGGCTAGCAGCAGGCGCATTGCGGAGCGTGGGTCCGCTTCGCGCCGTCGCTGCAGCATCTCGCCAAGCGATGAGCCTGCGATGTACACAGCGAGCCACGGCAGCACCGGAAAGTTGAAGAGCCGGGTGGAGCGCAGCATCGGGCCGACGAACGTGTCCTTGAGGAAGCGAAGTGGGAGCGATTCCGGGAGCCACGCGACGATGAGCCACCAGCTCGCGGCGTACATCGCCGCAGCCAGCACCAGTCGTGCACGCATGGAGAGCCGCGTCACGATCGCTGGGCCGACGATCAGCGCGATGCCGATCGCGTCAGTGATGAATCCCCACCGCAGCCACGCGAGCCGCCCCATGTCGAAAGACAGGTGTGCGATGAGAATCACCGGGTGTGCGACGAGCAGGAGAAAGAGGCCGCGATCGACGAGCTTGTCGCGCACGGGCGCAAAGCGCGCGGGCGATCGCGCGCTTGCGAGCATGCCGAGCATCATGCCGCTGATCAGCATGAACGTGGGCGATGCGACCATGCCGATATGGTCGGTGAGCGTCTGGCGCTCGGGCTCACCGATCGATGCGAAGTATCCGGAACCGAAGTGCGCGAAGCACACGAAGAACATCGCGATGCCACGCGCGGCGTCGATGGCCTCCCAGCGCGTTGATTGCGAGCCTAGCATGGGAGCGCGTCGCCCAGCAGCTCCGCGTGACAGGGCAGCGATCTCTCGGCCGCCCCGAATGCGCGTTATTGTCGTTACGGCCGGCTCAACGAGAGACATGCCACAGTGTACGAGCCCCGTTCCTCGCGCTCCTCACCATTGCGTCACCAGCGGGTAACGATGGACAGCCAACTATCTTTCAGTCGTGTCCGCAACCGCGCGCCGTATCCTCCTCGCCGACGCCGACGCGTTTTACGTCGCCGTCGCGCGCCTCATCGATCCCGAAGGCGCGGGGAAGGCGACGCTCCTGATCGTCGGCGGGTCGCGCGAGAGCCGCGGCGTCGTCTGCTCGGCATCGTACGAGACCAGGAAATTCGGCGTGCGCTCGGCCATGCCCACTGCGCAGGCACTCAAGCTCTGCCCGCAGGCGATGTGCGTCCCAGTGCCGCGCGGCGCGTGCTCGCGGAAGAACGCCGAGATTCGGCGTGTGCTGCAGCGCTTCACCCCAGTGGTCGAGGGCGCGAGCATCGACGAGTGGTATCTCGACATGGGAGGCACCGAGCAGCTCTACGGGCACGAGCCGCTCGAGCGCACGGCGCATCGCATGCGCGACGCGGTGCGTGCGGAAGCGGGGCTATCGATCTCCATCGGTGGCGGCACGAACAAGCTTGTGGCGAAGATGGCGGGGGAGGTCGCGAAGCCGAAGCCCGACAACAACGCGACGGGGGTGCACATCGTCGCGCCCGGCGATGAGGCGACCTTTCTCAAGCGCTTTCTGCTGTCCGAGATTCCGATGGTTGGCCCGAAGTTCGTCACGCGGCTCGAGCGCGCGGGGCTGCGCACGGTGACCGATGTGCTCGAGCATCCGCTGTCGGAGCTCATTCACTGGTTCGGCGATCGCGAAGGGCAGTGGCTGTACGATCGCGTTCGCGGCATCGACAGCGGGGCGGTGGAGGGGCACGGCGAGCAAAAGAGCATGAGCCGCGAGGAGACCTTCTCCGCGGACATCAGCGACGACGCGGCGCTCGAGCGCGAGCTGTTCGCGCTCGTCGCGCGCGTCGCGTCGGATCTGCGCGCTGAGCTACTCTCCGCGCGCACGATTCGCGTGAAGATCAAGGATGCGGACTTCACCATTCGGCAGGCAGGGCGCACGCTCCCCGAGGCCGTGGTGTCCGATCGCGTGATCTATGGCGTGGCGCGCGAGCTATTGCACTCGCTGCGCGCGCGCCGCCGCACCGCCGCGCGCCTCATCGGCGTCGCGCTTTCGGGGCTCGCGACGAATCCCGAGCCGCCGCAGCTCGCGCTCTTCGTGGATGCCACCGAGTCACTCGAGACGGAGCGCGACCGCGCCGTCGCGCGCACCGTCGACAGCGTGCGCAGAAAGTTCGGCCAGGATGCGATCGGCTCCGCGCAGCTGAGCAAACACGACGACGAGAGCTAGCGTGCCACGCACGGTGAGCCTGAGCTGCGCGCGCGTCGTAATTGGCGCGGCGCTCTGCTTCGCGCTCTCCACGTCGCCGCTCGCGGCGCAGAGCTGCACGCAGCAGGGCACCGCGCTCGTGCTCTCGGGCGGCGGCGCCAAGGGGATCGTGCACATCGGCGTCATCGAGGTGATGGACAGCCTCGGCATTCGCCCCGACCTCGTCGTCGGCACGAGCATGGGCGCGATCGTCGGTGCGCTCTATGCGAGCGGATACAGCGGCAAGCAGATCGACTCGCTCGCGCGATCGCTGCCCCTCTCGGACATCTTCCGCTCCTTCCAGCCGGTCGCGCCGCGCTCGCTCGACTTCCTGCAGCCGCTCCTCTACTGGGAGCAGGGCGAGCGCGGCTTCAATCTCCAGCGCTCCGCCGCGAGCACGGCCGAGGCGAATGCGATCACGAACAATCTCGCGCTGCGCGGCAATCTGCTGGCGCGCGGCAACTTCGACTCGCTCCCCACCCCCTTTCGCGCGGTCGCGACGAATCTCGCCGATCGCAGCCTCGTCGTCATCGGCAAGGGCGATCTCGCGCGCGCACTTCGCGCGAGCTACTCGATTCCACTGATCTTCCCGCCCGAGAAGATCGACGGGCAAACGCTCGGCGACGGCGGCCTCGTCGCGAACGTGCCGGTAAGCGTCGCGCGGCGGCTCGGCGCAAAGCGTGTCATCGTCTCGGATGCGACGGCCGGCGTCGCGGACTCCGTCGGACTCGACGCGCCGCTCAACCTCGTCTCGCATCTCGTCGCCTTCCTCTTTCATCAGCCCTCCGATTCACTCGGCGTCAGTGATGCGCTCGTGCGCGGCGATCTCACCGGCTACGCCGACTTCGAGGTCTCCGACCACGGTGTCGAGCGTCTCATTGAGGTTGGGCGGCAGGCGGCGCGCAAGGCGCTCGTCAGGAGCGGATGCACCGCCGCGCCCATCGCCGCGCGCACGCTGCCGCGGCATCTCGATGGCTTTCGCGTGCAGGGGCGCAGCGACGGCGCGCGCTCCGAGCTGCGCAGCCTGCTCGGCTTCGCGCACTCGGACACCGTGAAGCTGAACGATCTCGCGGAACGACTGCGTCGCCTCGCGAGCTCCGAGCGTTTTGCCGCGGTGTGGCTGAATCCGCGCGGCGCCGACGACTCCGTCTCCTTTGACCTCACCGTGCAGCGCCAGCCGCCACGCACCGGCGGCCTCGGCCTCGCCTACGACCAGGAGCTCGGCGGCCGCGCGTGGCTCGGCTACAGCGATCATGGGCTGCTCGGAATGCCGGTGGAGGGAAGCGCGATCGCGCGCATCGGCACCTTTCGCGATGCACTCCAGCTCGAGCTGCGCGGCAACCAGCTGCTCGATCGCAGGCTCTTCAACCCGCTGCTTTCGGTGCAGCTGAGCCACGAAGACATTCGGCGTTTCGACGCGGACGGCAACACGCTCGCGTCGGCGTCCACGCGCGAGCTCGATGTGCTCGCCGGCTACGAGCACGAGTATCACAATCGTTGGTGGTTCGAGGCCGGTGCGATCGGCACGTCGTGGCACGACTCGACGCGCTCGCGTGCGAACGCGGCGGGGCTTGCTGCCGGAACGTATCAGGTGGATCGTCAGGGCAACCATCTCGTCGACTTCAACGCCGAGTGGACGTCGGTATTCAGCAGGGTGAACGCTGATATGACATTGCCGCTCGCGATCGGCGAGTTGCACGTGACGCCGCGACTACGCTACGGCTGGGGCGATCGACTCCCATCGCAGCTCTCGTACATTCTCGGCGGCGACGAGGGCTTTCCGGGGTTGCACATCGGCGAGCGCCGCGGCGATCGCGAGTCGTACGCGTCGACGCTCTTCACCTATCGCGTGATTGGCCCGTTGCTCGCGCGCGTGGAGCTCGCCGCGGGCGCGACGGCGGTGGGCGGCGATCTCGTACCGCGCGATGGCTGGATTGCAGGTGCGCGCGCCGGGCTCGGCGTCGACACACCGGTTGGGCCGATTCGCGCGGAGTACGGATACAATAGTATGCATCGCGGAACGGTGTTCATTCGTGTGGGGCGCTGGTTCTAGAGCGAGGCGTGAATTTTTTGTTAATAAGTCACCGTTTCGCCCTCCGGAGCGAGTTTGCTGCCGATCTTCCAATCACGGACGTTCGCGATAGGCGCGAAGAGGTGAGCCCTTGAATGGCTGAACGATCCGATTCGAAGGCGGAAGCCGCGCGGAGGTTATCGTCGGTGCTGATCGTGGATGACGAGCCAAAGATTCGCAGCGCGCTGCGACAGGCGCTCGAACGAGAGGTAGGCACAATATTCGAGGCGTCGAACGGGCGCGATGCGATCTCGATCGCCGAGCAGAAGCGCCCGGCGGTGGTGATCATCGATCTCGGCCTTCCGGACATGGAAGGGATCGACGTCTGCCGAACCATTCGTGCGTGGTCGAGTGTGCCCATTCTCGTGTTGTCGGCGCGCACCGATGAACAGGAGAAGGCGAGCCTGCTCGAAGCGGGTGCCGACGACTACATCACGAAGCCGTTCAGCACCGTGGAGCTGCGCGCGCGCGTGCGCGCGGCGGTCCGTCGGTCGCAGATGGCGCCTGTTCCGGGAACCGACGCACCGATCGTCATCGGCGACCTCGTGATCGACACCGCGCGTCGCGTCGTGACGAGCGCGGGAGCGGACGTGCATCTCACTCCCACCGAGTGGGGGTTGCTGCGTGTCCTCGTCGCGAACGCGGGGAAGCCTGTAACGCACGAGCGACTCTTCCACGCGGTGTGGGGGCAGGCGGAGGGCGACGTGCAGCTGTATCTGCGGGTTTACGTCGCGCATCTGCGGCGTAAGCTCGAGGGGGATTCATATCGTCCCCGCCTGATTCTGACCGAGCCGGGTGTCGGCTACCGTTTCGAGCTTCCGGCGTGAGGATGGAGATGCTGACGAAGGGAGGCGTCGGCACTTCGACGACGCGCATTCAGCGCTGGGTGATCGCATTCGTCGTGCTGGCTGCGTTGACGGGTGCCATGCTTGTCGTGCGAGCGGATCTCGACAAGGCGCATGTCGCCCTTCTGTTCCTGCTCGTGGTGCTCATTGGCAGCTCCATCGATGGAAGCGCGCTCGGACTGACGCTCGCGGGATGTGCGTTCCTGCTCTTCGACTGGTTCTTCGTTCCGCCGTACAACACGTTGGCCGTGACGAATCCGCTGGACTGGCTCGTACTGATGTCATTTTTCATCACGAGCCTCGTCGCTTCGCAGCTGTTGGCGCATGCGCAGCGCCGCACTGAGGAGGCGCTCGCGCGCACGACGGAGGTCGAGCGCTTCTCGACGCTCGGCGCCGAGACTCTCAATGCAGCCGATCCGGTGGAGGCGCTCGCGGCTATTGCGGAGGTCATCCGGGCGACGCTCTCGGTGGACAGCTGCGACATCTATGTCCATCGTGGCAAGGAAGCCGACCTCGAGCTGCTCGCGCATGCCGCTGCGCCGAAGGCGATCCGATCCGCATCGACGGTCGGGCGCGCGAGCGGCCTGCTCGCGTGGGTCGGTGGCCGAAAAGAGATGGCGGTCGAGCGTAAGGACGGCACCGTGAGTGTGGGTGCCGCGGCGGAAGACGCCGGCGCGGGAGCGCGCAACGAGTCACATTCGGGCTGGTTTCTTTCCTGGGGTGACATTGCCGATGCGCGCGCGATCGCGATCCCGCTGACGGTGCAGGGGCGCTCGGTGGGCGTGCTGCGAGTCGCGAACGAGCCGCACGTCGATCTCGCACCGGGGCAGCGTGCTTTTCTGAATGCGCTCTCCTACTACGCCGCGTTGGGAGTCGAGCGGCTGCAGCTTACCGCTGATGCGTCGCACACGGCAACGCTGCGCGACATGGATCGACTCAAGAATGCGCTGCTCGCGGCCGTGTCGCACGATCTGCGCACGCCGCTCACCACCGTGAAGGCGCTGGCGCACGCGATCGTCGAGCGAGGCGCCTCGCCCGGCGACTCCAACGCGATATCGATCGAAGAGGAAGCGGACCGCCTCACGTCGCTCATCACCGACTTGCTCGACTACTCGCGGCTCACTGGCGGCGCCCTGCAGCTCGTGCCGCAGATAGAAAGCGCCGACGACCTGATTGGTGCGGCGCTCGCTGCCGCGCGTGGCATACTCGAGTCCCGCTCCGTGCGCGTCACGGATGACGCGTCGGCCGTCATGCTGCTCGGTCGCTTCGACTTCGTCCACTCGGTGCGCGCGCTCGTGAACCTCATCGAGAACGCGGCGAAGTACAGCGCTCCCGGCACTCCGATCGAGATCGGCGTGCATCGTGATGGCGCGCATCTCGTGATCTCGGTTTCCGATCGCGGCGCGGGAGTCGACGCCGCAGATCAGGAGCGGATCTTTCAGCCCTTCTTTCGTGCACCGGGCGTCGCGCCCTCCGCACACGGCGTCGGGCTCGGGCTCGCGATCGCGCGCGGCCTCGCCACCGCGCAAGGGGGAGACGTGACGTACGAAGCACGACCGGGCGGAGGAAGTGTGTTCTCCCTAATCCTCCCCGCTGCCGAACAGCCGCTGCTCCCGGTAGAGTAGCGCGCGAGGCGTTTGCACGTCGTAGCGCGGCTCGAGGCACCAACTCCGTCTTAACAATCTTTTTACTCTCGCTGGTCGCGATGTTAATGCGGTCTTAACGCGTGTACAGATAGGCTTGTCCCGTCAGGCTAACAGAGGTGTCAAATGGGCGACGTGATCTATGTCGGAATCGTGGTGGCGTTCTTCGCGCTGATGCTCGCGTACATCAAGGGATGCGACGCACTCGGGAAGGAAGAGACGAGCGACACGGAGCGGCCGTGAGCGCCGAGACAGTGATCGCGGCGCTCGTGTGCGTGGCGCTGCTCGCCTACCTCCTCTACACGCTTTTGCGTCCGGAGAAGTTCTAAAATGACCGTGAATGGTTGGCTCCAGATTCTCTTCTACTCGGCGATCCTCCTCGCCGTCACGAAGCCGGTGGGCATCTACGTGCTCAAGGTCTATGACGGCTCGATGCGGTGGCTCGCTCCGATCGAGCGCATTATCTATCGCGTGTGCGGAGTCGATCCGGACGAGGATCAGCACTGGACGCGCTATGCTGCCGCCGTGCTCGTGTTCAGCGCCGTGTCACTCCTGGTCACGTATTTTGCGCTGCGGCTGCAGAGTGTGCTGCCTCTCAATCCGGCGCATCGCGATGCGGTGCCCGATCGCCAGGCGTTCGAAACCGCGGCGTCGTTCACGACGAATACGAACTGGCAGTCGTACAGCGGCGAGACGATGATGTCGTACTTCTCGCAAATGACGCAGCTCGCCTTCCACAACTTCACGTCGGCGGCGGGCGGTATGGCCGCGGCGGTGGCGCTGGCGCGAGGCGTGTCGCGCAGGTCGGCTGGCAAGCTCGGGAACTTCTGGGTCGATCTCACGCGGGGAACGCTCTACCTGTTCATCCCGATGTGCATCGTGCTCGCACTGCTGTTCGTGCAGCAAGGGATGATTCAGAACTTCCACCCGTACATCACGGCAACGACCGTCGAGGGCGCGAAGCAGGTGCTCGCGATGGGGCCCGTCGCCAGTCAGGAAGCGATCAAGGAGCTCGGCACGAACGGTGGAGGATTCTTCAACGCGAACTCGGCGCATCCATTCGAGAATCCCACACCCTGGACGAACTTTCTGCAGATCCTGGCGATCTTCATCATTCCCGCCGGCCTGGTGTACGCGTACGGCCGGATGGTGAAGAACGCTCGCCATGGCTGGGCGATCTGGGCCGCGATGTTCATTCTGTTCTTCAGCGGCGTAGCCACCGCCTATTGGGCCGAAGCGCGGGGGAATCCAATCCACGCCGCGCGCGGTGTCGATGTCGTCGCGAGCGCAACGAATCCCGGCGGGAATATGGAGGGCAAGGAAGTTCGCTTCGGCATCGCGAACTCCGCGCTCTATGCAACGATCACGACCGACGCGTCGTGCGGATGCGTGAACTCGATGCACGATTCGTTCACCCCGATCGGTGGACTCGTGCCGCTCGTCAACATGCAGCTCGGCGAAGTGATCTATGGCGGAGTCGGCGCAGGGCTCTACGGCATGATCATGATGGTGGTGCTCACGGTGTTCATCGCCGGCCTGATGGTCGGACGTACCCCGGAATATCTCGGGAAGAAGATTCAGAGTCGCGAAGTGCGCATGGCGATGCTCTACGTGCTCGTCTTCCCCGCGTCGATACTGCTGTTCTCGGCCGTGTCCGTGCTGCTCCCCGCCGGTCTGAAGGGCCTCAACAACGCCGGCCCGCACGGCTTCTCCGAAATTCTGTACGCCTTCTCGTCGACCACAGCGAACAATGGCAGCGCCTTCGCCGGCCTCACGGGTGGCAGCTACTACTACAACACCACGCTCGGCCTGGCGACGCTGATCGGCCGCTTCGCCATGCAGGTGCCGATGCTGGCGCTCGCGGGATTCCTCGCCGAGCGAAAGCAGGCGCCGGAAACGGCGGGGACCTTCCCTGTGACGACGCCGCTCTTCGTCGTGCTGCTCATCGGCGTGATCCTCATTGTTGGCGCTCTGACTTTCTTCCCCGCGCTCGCCCTGGGCCCGGTGGTCGAACACCTCCTCATGGGCGCTGGGAAACTCTACTAGCCATGGCCACGCAGAAACGACCACTGTTCGACCCACCCATCGTACGCCAGGCGCTCGGCGACTCGTTCGTCAAGCTCGATCCGCGTCACATGGTGCGGAATCCGGTGATGTTCGTCGTCCTGATCGGCAGCGTGCTGACGACGCTCGTTCTCGCCCGCGATGCCATTCAGCATCGCGGCGACTGGGGCTTCACGCTTCAGATCGCGATCTGGCTCTGGTTCACGGTGCTCTTCGCGAACTTCGCGGAGGCGATGGCCGAGGGGCGTGGCAAGGCCCAGGCGGCAACGCTGCGGAAGTCGCGCACCGAGACCATGGCGAAGAAGCTCGCAAATGTTGCGGACAAGAAGCGCACGACGAGCGCAGCGAGCAGCGATCTCCGCAAGGGCGATCTCGTGCTCTGCGAGCCGGGAGATATCATCCCCGGCGATGGTGAAGTCGTGGAAGGCGTCGCGTCCGTCGACGAGTCGGCAATTACCGGCGAATCGGCTCCGGTCGTTCGCGAGTCCGGCGGCGATCGCTCGGCGGTGACGGGTGGCACGAAGGTGCTCTCCGACTATCTCGTCATCCGCATCACGGCAAATCCCGGCGAGACGTTTCTCGATCGGATGATCGCGCTTGTCGAAGGCGCATCGCGACAGAAGACGCCGAACGAGATCGCGCTCACGATTCTGCTGTCCGGGCTCACGATCATTTTCCTCTTCGCCGTCGCGACGTTGCAGCCGTTCGCGATTTATGCTGGTGGACCGGTGCCAATTCCAATTCTCATCGCACTTTTGGTTTGCCTCATCCCGACGACGATCGGCGGCCTGCTTTCCGCGATCGGCATCGCGGGGATGGACCGGATGATTCAGCAGAATGTGATCGCAATGTCGGGACGCGCAGTCGAGGCGGCCGGCGACGTCAACACACTGTTGCTGGACAAGACTGGCACGATCACGCTCGGCAATCGGCAGGCGGTGGAGTTCATCCCCGTCGCCGGCGTCACGGTGGAGCGGCTCGCCGATCGCGCCCAGCTCGCGTCGCTTCCGGATGAAACGCCGGAAGGGCGTAGCGTAGTCGTCCTGGCCAAGGAGAAGTACAATCTCCGCGGTCGGGCGTTGAGAGATAGCGAGCAGCACGAGGCGCTCGAGTTCGTGCCGTTCTCCGCGTCGACGCGCATGAGTGGCGTGAACATCGGGGCGCTGCAGCTTCGCAAGGGAGCGGGCGACTCCGTCTCGCGATGGGTGACGGAGAACGGCGGCAAGGTAGCCGCCGATCTCGGCGAGCACATCCAGCGCATCGCGACGCAGGGCGGCACGCCACTCGTAGTGGCGGAGCTCGAGAATGGAGTCGCGCACGCGCTCGGCGTCATCTACCTCAAGGATGTCGTGAAGGGCGGCATGCGCGAGCGCTTCGATCGACTGCGCGCGATGGGTATCCGCACGGTGATGATCACCGGCGACAACCCGCTCACGGCCGCCTCGATCGCGCACGAGGCCGGCGTCGATGACTTTCTGGCCGAGGCGAAGCCGGAGGACAAGATGGCGCTGATCAAGCGCGAGCAGGCGGGTGGCAAGCTCGTGGCGATGACCGGCGACGGCACGAACGACGCGCCGGCGCTCGCGCAGGCGGATGTCGGCGTCGCGATGAATACCGGCACGCAGGCGGCGAAGGAAGCCGGCAACATGATCGACCTGGACTCCAATCCGACGAAGCTGATCGAGGTCGTCGAGATCGGGAAGCAGCTGCTCATGACGCGCGGAGCGCTCACCACGTTCTCGATCGCGAATGACGTCGCGAAGTACTTCGCGATCATCCCCGCCATGTTCGTCGTCACCTTTCCGGCGCTCCAGGCGCTCAACATCATGCGCCTGCACTCTCCTCAATCGGCGATTCTGGCGAGCGTGATCTTCAATGCGCTCATCATTGTCGCGCTCATCCCGCTCGCGCTGCGCGGCGTGAAGTATCGTCCGGCTCCGGCGACCGTGATTCTCCGCCGGAACCTGCTCATCTACGGAGTCGGTGGTCTCGTGGTGCCCTTCGTCGGCATCAAGATCATCGACGTCCTGCTCGTTTCCCTGCACTTCGTCTAAAGGCAGCGCAATCATGCTCCGTAAACAGCTATGGCCCGCCATCGCGATGACGTTCGTTCTCATGATCATCACTGGCGGCATCTATCCGGGAATCGTGACCGTGCTCGCACAGGTGCTCTTCCCGCATCAGGCGAACGGATCGCTCATCACGACGTCGACGGGCCAGGTGACTGGCAGCGCTCTCATCGGGCAGACTTTTGCGAAGCCCGAATACTTTCACACGCGCCCATCCGCAGCCGGCAATGGCTACGATGACACCGCATCGAGCGGCACGAACAAGGGCCCCACGGATCTCAAGCTCGCGGACACGCTCGTGAAGCAGGCGATCGACAGCGCGGTCGCCCAGGACGGCGCAGTGCGCGGCAAGGTTCCATCCGACATGGTCACCTCGTCGGCGTCGGGGCTCGACCCGGACATCTCTCCCGCGAATGCCGCGCAGCAAGTTGCTCGCGTTGCTCGCACCCGAGGAGCGAGCGTCGACTCCATACGAGCGCTCGTCGGGCGTCATACGACCGGGCGGCAATTCGGCTTTTTCGGAGAGCCGCGAGTAAACGTGCTGCTGCTGAATCTCGCGCTCGATTCGTCGTTCAGTCGACCAACCACGGCGAACAGTTCGAAGTAGACGAAAAGTTGGCAGGCAGGGTAGAACTTTTTTCGGCAGCGCGCCGCGCTGCCGTCTCTCAAATTGACCGGAGTTTCACGTGCACACCATAATTCGCGTCAGCGCATTTCTGCTGGCGCTTCCAGCCGGGCTGCGCGCGCAGAATGCAGATACAACGAAGAAGATGGCTACGGGTGACAGCGCCGCGACGACAACTGCAGCGCCAGACACTGCGGTGAAAGTAACATTCGGCGGTTTCGTAGATGGCTACTATGCGTACGATTTCAACAGGCCACCGCAAATCGACCGGTCGTATACGACGCAGCCAGCGCGATCCAACGAGTTCAACATCAACCTCGCGTTCGTCGAGGCGAAGGTTGATGGCGCGCGCGTGCATGGCCGGTTGGCGCTCCAGGCGGGAACGTCGGTACAGTCCAACTACGCGGGTGAACCAACGATTGGTTCGGTGAGCGGATCCTCGCTCAGCAGGCACATTCAGGAAGCCTTCGTGGGATATAAGGTTGCCGACAAGCTGTGGATCGACGGCGGGATATTCTTCTCGCATATCGGAAACGAGGCGTGGATCTCACGTGACAACTGGACGTATTCTCGTTCGTTCGTCGCAGAGTATACTCCCTACTATGAAACCGGCGTGCGTGCAGTCTGGCAGGCGACACCCACGTTCACGGTCACCGGCGTCGTCGTGAACGGCTGGCAGAACATTTCCGAGACGAACTCCGACAAGGCGGTCGGCGTGCGGCTCGACTACGCGTTGTCGCCCGCCGTCACGATCAGCTACGACAACTTCATCGGCAACGAGCAGCCTGA
>PLMM01000135.1 GCA_003142495.1 Gemmatimonadota bacterium
TCGTAGAGCGCGCGAACGGTGAGCGCCTTCCAGTCGTCGGCGCACAGCTTGAGGATCGCGATCGCCTCGTCCATCCCGCCCAGGTACGCATGGGATTTGCCAAAGACCTGCATGACGACGCGCGATACGTGATGATCGGCGAGCAGGATCTCGCGCGCGCGCACGAAATACTTGTCCGAGTAGTAGCCCTCCCGCATCCGCTCGACTGGGAGATGAAAGACGGAGGGATCGAGGCGGGTGCGGCGGGTAGTGGCCATCGGCCATGCAAGGTATCGGCGCCCGCTCACTGGCGGCAACGGTCGTGAAAGGGGTATTCTCACAATGATGTCCATTCTCGAAGCGCATCTCATCTGTTCTCTGCTGGTCGTGATCGATTTGGTCACGCGGGCGCTGCGCTTTCAGTGGATTCTCGCGGGGCTCCGGACGCCGGTGTCGTTTCGCGATGCGTTCGTGATGACGACGGTGGGTGATGCGGCCGCGGCGGTGACGCCGAATCGCATCGGCGCGGAGCCGGCGCGGCTCGCGGCGGCGGCGTTCGCGGGGGTGCCGGTGACGGCGGCGTTCGTGGGGGTGACGTTCGAGCTGCTGGTCACGGCGCCGGTGACCACGGCGGCAGCGGGGTGGCTGGCGCTGATTTACGCGCCGAGGTGGTGGCACAACGCGTCGCCGATGCTGGCGGAGACCGAGCATCGGACGTGGCCCGTGATCGTGGTGTTGCTGATCGCGGGGATCGTGGGGTGGATTTTCATCAGGCGGGCGATGCCGAAGGCGTCGCACACGGTGCGGCGCAGCACGCGGCGGGCGTGGGCGTATGCGCGGCGGATGCCGGCGTGGCCGCTGCTGGCGAGTGTGCCGCTGACGCTGCTGGGGCTCGCGGCGCGGGTGGCGATTCTGCCGGTGCTGGCGCTGACGCTGCCGTTCCCGCCACCCATGGGCCCACTCGCCTTCGGCTCGTTCGCGCTCCTCTATGCGCAGATCCTGGTGCCGACGCCGTCGGGGGCAGGAGTGATCGACCTCGGCTTCGTCGGCGGTGCGGTGGGAAATCTGGGCGAGCACCACCGGCAGCTGCTGCTGATCTGGCGCGTGTACACGACGGCGGCCGTGGTGGGGATCGGCGTGATCGTGGCGCTCAACGCATACGGGGTGGCGGCGGTGTCCGCGCTGGCCAGGTGGCGCGAGACGAGGAGAGGCGACGAGGGACGTTAGCGCGATTTAGTAGCGAATCGGAACTAATACGCGGAATACCCCCACTTCGAGCCGAATTTCCGTATCGTAGCATACATCCTGCGCGTCTGATGCGTGGCGCCAGGTGCCTCCACCTCCGCCGCTGCACGCCAGTGCGTGCATTCCCAACGTCTACGAGGTTGTATGCGCCGTATCATGTTCGCCGGGGCCCTCCTGGCGCTTGTGTCGTCACCGCTGGTTGCACAGGGCTCGACCGATTCCACCGGCAAGTGGGAGATCGGATTATATCCGACCGGTCGCAAGCTGACCTACGATCTCGCTGCGAAGCACGAGTGGGGCGGTGGTGGTACGGTCGGCGTCGGCTATCGCTTTACGAATGTGATCTCGCTCAATGCGGAGTTCGTGGGGGCGTGGATTCCGCAGCTCAACACGGTGTCGCAGGGACAGGCGAACGAGCTGCTCCCGACGCTCGCGCTGCAGCTGCAGATCCCCGGTAATCGATTCAGTCCCTACATCGTGCTCGGTGGCGGCCACGAGAGCTTCCACTTCGCGGCTCCAGTCGTTCCCGGCACGAACAATCTGAAGTTCTGGACGGGGCACACCGGCGTCGGATTTCGGCTGAAGCTCGCCAACTGGGCGGCGCTTCGCACGGAAGCGAACGCGCAGGTCAGCGGACATCGCCCGTCGTGGGGCGCGTTCAGCGGCGTGTCGTTCTACCCGAGCGCACACAAGTCCGCTCCGGCGGTCGTTGCGGCCCCGCCGGTCGTGATGCACGACACGGTCCTCGTGCGCATGACGGACACGGTCGTGAAGACGCGAGTGGACACGGTGCAGGTGAGCACGCACACGCAGACGACGGTGAGCGATACGGTGACGCAGACTGTGAAGGGGCGCGACGTCATCCTCGTGCTGCGCGACGCGAACTTCGATATCGGGAAGTCGGTGCTTCGTCCGCGGGCGCGCGTCACGCTCGATTCGCTGGCGCATGAGCTCAACCGTCCGGCCGCACGCGCAGTGCACATCAACATTACGGGCTACACGGACAGCGTGGGCGCGGATGACTACAACTTGAAGCTCGGCATGGCGCGAGCGACCAGCGTGCAGACATACCTTGCCGCACATGGTGTCGATGCGTCGCGGATGGCGGTGGACAGCAAGGGGAAGGCGGACCCGATTGCGCCGAATTCGACGTCGGCGGGGCGCGCGTTGAACCGTCGGGTCGAGATCGGCAAGCAGTAGAGGACACGACGGGCGCGCTGGCGCCCGAGTAGAGTATCACGAAACGGCGCGGACGTGACATTGTCCGCGCCGTTTTGCGTTCTGACGCGGCCGCACACGGTGCGCTAACTTTGCGTGTCCCATCACCATCCATCTGGAGTCGTTCGTGCGCGTCTCCCTGCGATTCCGCCGCCGCGCGGCTGGTAGTGTGTGCTGCGCCGCCGGCCTGGGGTTGCTCGGCGCCACTGCTGCGCCACACGCACCGCATCCGCTCGGACTCGCGTATCACATCGCGATGCCAGACCCGGCCGCGCACTACTTCGAGATCGCGCTCGAGATCTCTGGAATTCAAGGAGATTCGCTCGACCTGCAGCTGCCGGTCTGGTCGCCGGGGCGGTATGCGCGCATGGACTTCGCGCGGAATCTGCAGCACTTCGTCGCCACGAGCGGCGCGGGGAAGGCGATCCCGACGGAAGAGGTGCACGGCTCGCTCTGGCGGCTGCGCACGCACGGGGTGCACGATGCGCGCATCACCTATCGCGTGTTCGCGAGCACGCTCTCTGGAACGTTCAGCGTGCTCGATACCGCGCACGCGAACTGGAATGGGGCGTCGCTGTTCGTCTACGCGGTGGGACACAAGCAGGATCCCGTGCACCTCACGATCGCGTCACCGCCCGGATGGAAGGTAATGAACGGCGCCGCCGCCAACTTCGAGCAGCGCGACTTCGACTTCCCCGACTACGACCATCTCATCGATACGCCCACCGAGGTCGCGCCGTCCATCTCACTCGACTCCTTCAACGTCGACGGCCGTCTCTATCGCGTGATGCTGCATCACAACGGCGCGCTCGACTCCACGCTGCGCATGCGCTTCGTGCACGGCGTCGAGCGGATCGTGACAGAAGAGAACAAGGTGCTCGGCCCCCCGCCGCTCGAGATGTACACCTTCGTGGGAAACGCGGGCTACACGGGGAGCGACGGGATGGAGCATCTGTACTCGACGCAGATCATCACCCCGCGCGCGCTCATCGACACTGCGGCCGTGGACGACTACCTCGGCTACGCGTCGCACGAGTACTTCCACGTGTGGAACGTGAAGCGCATCCGGCCGGCGCTGCTCGGGCCCTTCGACTACACGGCGGAGCGGTACGAGCCGAGCCTCTGGGTGGCGGAGGGGTGGACGGAATACTACGGGATCATCTCACTCGAGCGCGCCGGCATCACGACCGCGGAACAGTTCTACAAGACGCTCGGCGAGGACATCACGTACGACCTTACGCGCCCCGCGCGGACGTGGATGTCGGCGCGCGAGGCGTCGATGCATGCGCCGTTCTTCGATGGGGCCGCGCAGCCGATGGCGGTGGATGGGCCGTCGAACTTCATCTCGTACTACACGAAGGGTGAGGGGCTCGCGCTGCTGCTCGACATCGAGATTCGGGAACGGACGAGTGACAAGAAGTCGCTCGACGATGCGCTGCGTGCGCTCAAGAAGCGGAGCTGGGATGCGCCGAAGGCGAGCTACTATCTGCAGGGGCGCGGCTACACGGAGCTCGATGTGGAGCGTGCGGCGAGCGAGGCGGCGGGGGTGGATCTGCACGAGTGGTTCGCGCGTTATGTCGGTGGCACCGATGAGCTGCCGTTCGCGGAGTCACTGGCGAAAGTTGGGCTGACGCTGACGGCGAGCGGCGACAGCGCGAGCAAGGAGTACAAGGTCGCGCCGGCGCCGGATGCGACACCGGAGCAGATCGCACGCAGGGTGCGGTGGCTGGCGCACAACGAGATCATCGTGAGGAAGTGAGATGAAGCGTGAGGTGATCTTCTGGGATGTCGACACACAGCACGACTTCATGGATCCGGATGGGAACCTCTACGTGAAGGGCGCGGAGCTCATCAAGCCGAAGCTGGAGGCGCTGACGAACTACGCGCACGCGCACAGGATTCCGATCGTGGCGTCATCGGACGACCACGAGCTCGAGCACGCGGAGATCTCCGCGACGCCGGACTACAGCGAGACCTTCCCGCCACATTGCATGCGCGGAACGCATGGGGCGGAGAAGATTCCGGAGACGACGTTGCTGTCGCCGATGGTGATCGAGCCAGTGGCGATTGCGCACGAGACGCTAGTGCGGCAGCTGTCGTCGCACGCGGGCGATGTGCTGATCCGGAAGCACCGCTTCGATGTGTTCTCGAATCCAAATACGCGATCGGTGATCGAGGCGTGGGATCCGACGGTGATCGTGATCTACGGCGTGACGCTCGACTACTGCGTGAAGTACGCGATCGACGGAATGATCGACGTGGGAATTCCGACGATCCATCTCGTGCTGGATGCGACGAGGCCGATCGTGCCCGAGGCAGTGGACGCGCTGGTGAGCGGATGGAAGAAGCAGGACGTGCGGATCGTGACTACCGGCGACGTAGTGTGCGGCCGGATCGAGTAGGGGCGCGCTTCTTCATTCCCGGGCCGACGGCGGTGCGCCCGGCGATCCTGCGCGCTCAAGCGAGGCCGATGATCGCGCATCGAAGCGCGGCGATGCGCGCGCTCCTGGCGCGCGTGTACTCCGCGCTGCCGCTNNGGAACGACGCGACCCGTGTACGTCGCGAGCGGCGCGGCAACGGGAATGATGGAGTCGGCGATTCGCTGCGGGTCGCGAAGTCGTGTGCTCGCGCTCGTGAGCGGTGCGTTCGGCGAGCGCTTCGCGCGCATCGCGGAGTCGTGCGGACGGAGCGTGACGCGGCTTGTGGCACCGCCAGGCGAGACCGTGAGCGCAGACGCGTTGCGCGATGCGCTCGAGCACGGCGCCTACGACGCGGTGACGGCGGTGCACGTCGAGACCTCCACCGGTGTGATCGCGGAGATCGCGGCGTATGGAAGTGCGGTAGCGGGGCGCGGCGATGTGCTACTGCTGGTCGATGCCGTGTCGTCGGTTGGTGGAATGCGCGTGGACATGGACGATGCGGGCGCCGACATCGTGCTCGCCGCGTCGCAGAAGGCGCTCGCGCTGCCTCCGGGACTGTCGTTCATCTCGTGCTCGGCGCGCGCGATGGAGCGGGCGATCTCGCTGCCCGATCGCGGTATGTATCTCGATGTGGTGCGGATGGATGAGTACTGGCACCAGGGCGAGACTGCGGGGACACCGGCGATTCCGCAGCTCTATGCCCTCGATGCGCAGCTGGCTGCGATCGGGCGCGAGGGGTTGGCGAAACGCTACGCGCGCCACGCCGCGCTGGCCGCCGCGGTGCACGGGTGGGTGGAGGATGCGGCGGCGTGCGGGCGCGGAGTGGGCATCCTCGCGCGCGCGGGCGTGCGCGCGACGACGGTGTCGTGCCTCACCATCGACGGCGACGCGCCGCGACTCGCGCACCTGCTGCGCGAACGGGGCTTCGAGGTTGGTGCGGGCTACGGAGCGCTGGCGGCAAGCACGGTTCGCATTGGGCACATGGGCGATCACACGGTGCGTGAGGTGAAGCAGCTGCTCGAGGCGCTCGACGATGCGTTGCTGGAGCTGTAGCTTCGCACACATCTCCTTCCGGATCTCAAATGCTCGGTCGCGCTCTCCTCTCTGCCCTCCTGCTCTCGCTCGCCGCGACTCGCGCCCTCGCCCAATCCGAGCCCCGCGCCCGCGACCTCGGCGTCCCCTTCGATGGCACGCCCGGCCAGTTCAACGCGATCACCGATGTCGCCGGCGTCGAAGTCGGTGAGGTCACGCTCATCAGCGGCAGCGGGAAGCGCGTGGTCGGGAAGGGGCCCGTGCGCACCGGCGTCACAGCCATCATGCCCCGCGGACATCTGCGCGGCGACACGGTGTTCGCCGGCTGGTTCACGCTCAACGGCAACGGCGAGATGACCGGCACCACCTGGGTGGAGGAGTCGGGGATGCTCGAAGGGCCCGTGCTCATCACCAACACCTTCAGCGTCGGCACCGTGCGCGACGCCACGCTCGAGTGGTCGATCACCCACGGCCGCAACTACGACTACGAGCTCCCCGTCGTCGGCGAGACGCTCGACAACTCGCTCAACGACGTCGCGGGCTTTCACGTCACGAAGGAGAATGTCTTCGCGGCGCTCGACGGCGCGCGCGGCGGGCCCGTGCCCGAGGGCAACGTCGGCGGCGGCACGGGGATGATCTGCGGCGAGTTCAAGGGCGGCACGGGCACCGCATCGCGCAAGCTCTCTGCGGCCGACGGCGGCTACACCGTTGGCGTGCTCGTGCAGTGCAACTACGGTATGCGCAGGCTGCTCCACATCGCCGGCACGCCGGTTGGGCAGGAGATCCCGGATCTCCTCCCGTGCTACGACACGCGCGACTCGCTCCCCGGCGGCGAGCGCTGGGGGCGCTGCGATCATCCGCGCGGCGCCACGAAGGATCAGGGCTCGATCATCATCGTCGTCGCCACCGACGCGCCGTTACTGCCGCACCAGCTCAAGCGCATTGCCAAGCGCGCATCGCTCGGCATCGGGCGCAACGGCGGCATCGGCGCCAACACCTCGGGCGACATCTTCATCGCCTTCTCCACCGCCAACGCGACCCTCCGCCCCGACTCGGTGTCGGCGGTATCGATGCTCTCGAATGATCTGATCTCTCCGCTCTTCGAGGCGACTGCGCAATCGGTGGAAGAGGCGATCGTCAACGCGCTCGTCGCTGCGCGAACCATGGACGGCGCCGACAACCTGCGCGTGACCGCGCTCCCGCATGACCGGCTGCGCGCGATCCTCGCGAAGTACAATCGCCTGAAGAAACCCTAGCGCACGTCCGCGCGATCCCCGAGGTACTCGACGAGCAGATCGCGAACTCCCTCGAGTCTCTCCGGCCACTGTATTGCGCGCTTCGGCAGATAGTACGCCGACTTCCGCGTGAAGAAGAGCAGGAACTCGTTCGTCTCGCGCACGACGATCAGCTGCGCCCAGTTCAGCCCGACGTGGAAGCCCTCGCCGTCGATGCGGAATCCCGCCTCATCCAGTGTGTAGACGCGCTCCTGCTGCGTGCTCGGATCGTCGTCGAGTTGCCGCTTCACCGCGTTCTTCATCGCCAGCGGCCGCGTCGCCGCGTAGATCCCCGCTGCCACGAGCGGCACGCCGAACACCCAGAGATACGCGATCGGCACGTGATGCATCTCGCGCCAGCGCCGCACGATGATCGCGATCGCGATGCACACGAAGACGCCGAGCGCGACGAAGCGCAGCTCGCGCCAAATGCGGCGCTCCTGCCGCGCGTGCTCCTTTCTGAGCGCGCGAATCGCGCGATAGTGCTCGTCCCCCTGGACGCGCCAGCGCAGAATCGACGATGGGCGCGCCACGCTTAAACAGCGCCCACGCGAAAGGCCGCCACGCGCGCCTGCAGGCTCTGCGACGCGCTCGCGAGCGAGGCCGATGCCGCCGCAATCTCCTCGGCCCCCGCGCTCTGCTGCTGCGATCCCGCCGCGACCTGCTGCATCGCCGACGCGAACGACTCCGTCCCATGCGCCAGCTCGGCCAGTCGCGCGTTGTTCCCCGCGAGCAGCGCTCCCGATTCCGTCGCCGCCTCGCTGATGGTGCGCAGCCACACGATGCTCTCGTCGAGCGCACGCTCGATGCCGCCGAAGCTGCCGTGCGCCTCGCGCTGCGCGCGCTGCACCAACCCCAGCGTGGTCACGGTCTCGCGGCTGCTCTCGCGAGCATTCTCGACGCGCTCCAGCACCAGCGTCACCGCCGTCTCCGTTCGCTCCGCCGCTTCGCCCGCGGTGATCGCGAGCGAGCGCAGCTCCGTCGCGACCACGCCGAAGCCCTGCCCGTGCTCGCCCGCGCGCGCCGCCTCCATCGAGGCGTTGAGCGAGAGCAGCTTCGCGCGCCGTGCGATCCGCCGCACGAGCGTTACGAACGATCCGATCTCGTGCGCGGCGTGGCTCACCGCCTCCGCGGACGTCGCACTCGACTCCGCGACGGCGGCGAGCGTCTCGACGGCGCGGGCGCTGTCGTCCAGCCGCGCGCGACTGTTGCGCGCGAGCGCCGCCAGCGAGTCGTTGCGCATGACCCCGTCCCGTGCGCCCGTATCGAGCCGCGCCGACACGCGCAGCAGCCGGTCGGAATCCGCAGCGGTGAGCGTGATCGCCGACGACATCCGCGACGCCTCCTGACTCAGCTCGCCCGCGGTGCGTGCGAACTCCGACGCGGTCGCGGACATCTGCTCGGTGCCAGCGGTGATCTGCGCGGACATCGTCGCAGTCTCGTCCGAGGCGTCACGCATCGCGTGCACGAGGTGCCTGAGCGCACCGATCATGTCGTCGAGTGCGTGATGCAGGCGCTGCACCTGCTCGCTTCCGGTTGCCGAGTCGAAGGCGACGGTGAGGTCGCCCGCGGCGACGCGCTCGGCGGCGAACGCGAGACGTACGACCGGATCGCCGGCGTGGCGCGCGACCGCTGCAGCGACGATGAGCAGGGAGAGCACGATGATCGCGGCGAGTCCCGATGCGGCGACGGTGACGTCGCGGAGCGCGGCGGCGTGCTGCACGGGCATCTCAAAGAGCGCCGCATCGAGCCAGCGGCGCCCCGACAATGCCACGAGCGCGATGGCGACGAGCGCGGGGACGCTCGCGGCAAGCGCGATGCGCCACGGCGCGTTGCGCAGCGGATTGAGCGTGTGCTTGTCCGGCATGTGGGGAACGCTAGATTTCACTATTGCCCCGCCGCTCCGTGGGGAGCGCGCATCCAATTCAACAACACCGTGTCCATTTCGCATCCGGTCCCCGATGAGGGACCCAGCTACGATCCGACCGCACTCGAGCTCAAATGGCAGCGCCGCTGGCAGGATCGCGGTACCAACGAGCCCGACCTGAAGGCGGCGACCTCCCCGTTCTACCAGCTAATGATGTTCCCGTATCCGTCGGCCGAAGGGCTGCACNNCCCATGGGCTTCGACGCCTTCGGGATCCACTCCGAGAACTACGCGCTGAAGGTCGGCGGGCACCCGATGCGGCTGATTCCCCAGAACATCGAGAATTTCCGCCGCCAGCTGCGCCGCGTGGGGCTCATGATCGACTGGAAGCACGAGCTGTCGACCACGGATGCGAAGTACTACAAGTGGACGCAGTGGATCTTCCTG
>PLMM01000231.1 GCA_003142495.1 Gemmatimonadota bacterium
GGATGTCGTTCGCGTACTCGAACACCGGAACGGGCGCGCTGCTGCTCAACTGCTCGGGCGCCGGGGCGCCGAGCTTCGTCGCTGATCCGAATGCGCAGCCCACATCGTGCACCACCGGCTCCGCGCCCTCGGCCGCCTCGCTCTCATACTTCGTCAACGACTTCAAGCTCCCGCAGAGCACAAAACTCGCGCTTGGCGCCGATCAGCGGCTGCCGTACGGAATGGTCGCGTCGGTGGACTTCACGTACATCCACGGGATGAACTCGCTCTACATCACGGATGACAATCTGGCCGGGCCGGTGGGAACGTTGAGCGGCGAGGGCGGGCGCGTGATGTACGGAACGATCGCGGCGACATCGAAGAAGGGATCGGTGCCGACGGTGACGCCGGACATCGTGTCGAGCGCGTACGGGCCGATTTTGCGGAACAGCAACAAGAGCGGCGACCGCACGTACATCGGTACCGCGCAGGTGCAGAAGGCGTGGTCGAACGGCATGGAGCTTGGGCTGGCGTACACGCACATGGATGCGAAAGACTATCTCTCGCTGCGCGATGCGCAGTCCGTGTCGAATTACGGCTTCTCGACGGTGGACGGCACGCTCGCGTCGCGCAATCTCGGGACGTCGACGTACAACATCCCGAACAAGATCACGATCACGGCGACGAAGAATCTGCCGTGGGGCTTCGCGGTGTCGGCGATTTACCTGGGCCGATCGGGAACGCCGTACACGTTCATTGTAAACGGCGATGCGAACGCGGACGCGGTGGGCAACAAGGTCGGCGCGTTCGACCGGCAGGCGGACGACGCCGTGTATGTGCCGACGGGGCCGGGGGACATCACGCTCGTGCGCGACAGCGCGGTGAGCTCCACGGTGAACGCGCTCGTGCCGGCGAAGGCGTCGGCGTACGACAGCCTCAACAAGTTCATCAACAGCGTGGCGTGCTTGCGGGAAAACCGCGGAAAGATCCTGCCGCGCAATGCGTGCCAGAATCCGTGGCAGAACATCTTCAACGCGCGCGTCGCGAAGACGCTGCACGTGGGCCAAGGCGGTCGCGACGTGGAGCTGATCGGCGAGGTGTACAACGTGCTCAATCTGTTGAACAGCGATTGGGGGCTGATTCGCGAGACGGGGACGCTGTCGGGCGCCGGGACGGAGGACGTCGCGCTGCTGCGGCTGCGCGGGAGTGACGCGGCGAACAACCGGAATGCGTACGACGTGACGCTGCCGGGGCGCGAGGTGGTGAACACGGATGCGTCGCGGTGGCGAATGCAGCTCGGCGCGCGCGTCGCGTTCTAGCGGGCAGCGCGCTTCTTCCGTGATCGCGAGCACGTAGGTCGCGAGCACGTAGGTCGAGAGCGCGTCGAGATCGGTGCCTCGCGGGAGGCGAGGTCTGAGCTGTTCGACGCACGCGCGGACAGCGCCGATCCATCCCTGGAAGTCTTTCGCGATGAGCGCGTGCGCGGGGCGATACTTGGGGGGTGGCGATAGCGCGCCGCGAGTCGCGACCTGGCGTGTAACCGTCCGGCGTCTTTAGGGGTGAGGAACCAACTCACTCACGGGAGGCGCCATGAACAGCTCAATGACACGAGTGCAGGAATGCGCGCTCGCGGTGATCGCGATCTCCGTGGTGGCGATTGCTATCGCCGCGCCGATCGTGGCGCTGGGGCCGAGCGCGAACTGGCGCGCGAGGGCGGCGAGTGGGCTGACGATGCTCGAGGCGCTGATTACGGTGGTGAGGCGGGTGTTGAATCTCTAGCGCTTTGCCGTCTTTCGCGGCCGCCCGCCCTTCGCCCCATTCGCTCGCGACGCGGCAGCCTTTGCCGGACTCTTTGCCTTCCCCGCGACGCGTGCGAGCTCGCTCAGCTTCTCCCTACGCCCAAGCGACGACATCAAGAGTCCGGGTACGCTTAGATCCGCATCGAGCTCCTCCCAGTGCAACACATCTCCGCCGGGGAAGAGCTCGACTTCTGCGAGCTGCTTGGCCGTGGCCTTCGAAAGCTCGGGAATTGAGCTGATCGGAAAGCCGAACAAGTAGCCGTTGCTCAGCTCCATCACCACACGGCCCGTGGGCCGATCGTACCGGGCCGACGTTGCGCGACGCCCAGCCTTCCATTCTCGCGCACTTCGCGCACGCGCCGCGGGAAGCTGCGCGAGGATCTCGGAGAGTGGAGTTCGCCGTCTAGCCATGGTGCCTTCTCCAATAGTCGAGCAGGAAATTCGTACACTCCTCCACCAGTCGATAAGCCTCGGCGATGTCTCGATCGCTCATTTCTCGCGAGCTACGAATCCGTTGACGAGCGGTCGACGTCGCCAGCTCGATGATGACGGAGCCGTTTCCCTTGCGAACATGAACGTGAGGAGGTGGATGCTCACGTGGTGGGAGGAGGACACGAACGCGAAAGCTGCCACGACGAAGAACGACTGGCACGCACAATAACCTAACTGTTGGGTTTTGACAAGTTGGCGCTTTTGGCGTCGTGGTCCTCAGGGTAGAAGGAATCTTTCTCGGCACCGTAACCCTCTCGGCGCTTCGCACATCGGGGTGATGCGACCGATCAAACGAGCGGAAGCGCACAGCGCAACCGACCGCGCTACATTTCCCCGCATGTACGCCATCGCCATACTCCGCTACCGCCGGCCGCTCGAAGAAGTCGTCGCCGCCGTCGATGATCACCGCGCCTACCTGAAGACCCTCAACGAGCAGGGACTTCTCGTCGCCTCAGGCCCCGCGCATCCGCGCAACGGCGGCATGCTGATTCTCCGCGTGCCGGACGACGACGTCATCGCGTCGCTCGATCGCATCCGCGATGGCGATCCGTACTATCAGCGCGGGCTCGCGCAGTACGAGCTCATTCCGTGGGCGCCGACGATCGGGAAGGACGCGCTGGACAAGATGTAGTCCCGCGCTACATCGCGATGGCGGTGCTCAACACAGATGCACCGCCATCGCCTTGAACGACGCCCACACCTCGCTTCCCTCCCTCAGCGCTAGCTCCTGCGCAGAGTGGGTCGTGAGCGCAGCGACGATCGGCGCGCTCTTCCCTCCGCCGCTCGAGATCTCAACCGTCACCCGCGTCAGCGCCCCCGTCGTCGCGATCTCGCTCACCACTCCCTTGAACTGATTCCGCGCCGAGCTCTCCTGCGCCATCGCCGAGATGAGCACCTCCTCCGCGCGAATCACCGCGTGCCCCTGCCCCGCCGGCGCATCGCCCACCGTGTAGAGCCTCAACCCTCCGGCGAGAAACTCAATCGCGCGATGCCCAAGCGCCAACAACTCCCTCGCATCATCCACGAAATCGGGAGCAGCATCGTCGAGATACCGCACCTCCCCCGCGTACACATTCTCCGCGCCCAAGAACTCCGCGATGTACGGTGAGGCCGGTTCGCGAAACAATCGCTCCGGCGGCCCGCTCTGCAGCACGCGTCCCGCGTCGATGAGAATCGCGACGTCGCCGAGCAGCCCCGCCTCCGTGAAGTCGTGCGTCACCTGCANNTCCAGCGCGCTGAACGGCTCGTCGAGCAGCAGCACCTTGGGCCTGGGGGCCAACGCGCGCGCAATCGCAACGAGCTGTCGCTCCCCACCCGACAACCCTCGCACCTCGCGCGCGTACAACTCGCTCGCCCCTATCCGCGCGGCGATCGCATCAGCGAAAGTGAAATCAAGAGCGCCGTAGCGCACGTTTTCCGCCACGGAGAGATGCGGAAACAGATACCCGTGCTGATACACGATCCCCGCATTCCGCTCTTCCGGAGGCACGCCATTCATGTCACGCCCGCCGAGCTTCAACGCTCCACCCTTCATCGGGATGACCCCCGCGATCGTCTCGAGCAGCGTCGTCTTCCCCGATCCTGCCGCGCCGATCACGACGCCGTACTTTCCCTCGGGCACCACGAAGCTCACTTGAGCGAGCTCGAACTCACCAACGCGCGCGCTCAACCCTTCCGCAGCGATCACTGAACGAACGCCGCCGCGCCGCTCGACGCCCTCAAGGTCCGCAACAGGAACAGAGGCACAAACGCCAGAATCGCGAGCACCGCCGCAACCGGCAGCGCCTCGTCGAGCCCGTAGCTCGTGAAGCGGTCGTAGCTCAACACGCTCGCGACCTTCGGATTGTACGTGAGGATCACGATGGCGCCGAACTCACTCACCGCTCGCGCCCACACCACCACCCCCGCGGCAATGAGCCCGCGCGACGACAGCGGCAACGTCACTCGACGAAACGCTCTCCAGGCTGGATCCCCAAGCGATCGCGCCACGGCCTCGTACCGTACATCCACTCGCGCAAACGCCTCGCGAGTCGCGCTCACATACAGCGGCGCCGACACGAACAGCATTGCGCACACGATCCCGAGCGGCGACCCCACCACGCGAATGCCGAGATCGAGCAGCGTCCCGCCCACCAGCGAGCGTCGTCCGAGCACCAACAATAACGCGATACCCGCCACCGGATGCGGAATCAATAGCGGGAGATCGATCACCGCCGCCAACAACGCCCGCCCGCGAAATCTCCGCCGCTCCAGCAAATACGCGAGCGGCGTCCCACCCAGAATCGCGAGCGCAGTGGCCGACGTCGCCGTCAACGCCGTTAGCGCCAACGCCGAACGCAGCTCCGCATCGGTGAACAGATGCCTGAGCCCTTCCGCGCCACCCGCGCCGATCAGCCGCGCTATCGGCGCCACCAAAAACAACAGAAATATCGAGCCGCATAACGCGGCGATCACGCTGGCCGCGCGGTGCGCCTGTCGCATGGAGCCAAGCTAGCCGCGATCAACGCCCCCGCAAGCGCCTCGCTGAAACCGCGCACACACCACATCGTACGTGCAGTGCGCCACCACTTCCCCACCGGAGCAGCGCCCCTTGTCCGAGATCGCGCTCGACATCCAGAACGTCCGCAAGTCGTTCTCCGGACACGTCGCCGTCAAGAATCTCTCGCTCCAGGTGCCCTGCGGATCCGTCTACGGACTTCTCGGCCCCAACGGCGCCGGGAAGACCACGACGATCCGCATGATCCTCGACATCATCGAGCCAGACTCGGGCACGATCAGCATCTTCGGCGAATCGAGCCTCCGCGGTCGCGCCGGCAATCGCATCGGCTACCTCCCCGAAGAGCGCGGACTCTACAAGAAGATGCAGGTGCGGCGCGTTCTCAAATTTCTCGCCGAGCTCAAAGGCGTGCGCGGGCGCGACGCCGACAAGCGCATCGAGATGTGGCTCCAGCGCCTCTCACTCACCGGCGGCGACAAAGACTGGGGCAGCGCGCGCGTCGAAGAGCTCTCGCGCGGCATGCAGCAGAAGGTCCAGTTTATAGGCGCGCTCCTCCACGAGCCCGAGCTCATCATCCTCGACGAACCCTTCAGCGGCCTCGACCCGATGAACGCGCAGGCGCTCAAGGACACGGTTGTCGATCTCCGCCGCGAAGGACGCACGGTCATCTTCAGCACCCATCTCATGGAAAACGCCGAGCGCCTCTGCGACGCGGTCTGCATAATAGCCCACGGAGAGAAAGTCCTCGACGGCACCGTCACCGCCGTCAAAGCCGAGCACGGCGGCCACTACGTCGCCATCGCACTTGGGCAAGATCGTCCATCGGCCGTCGCCGACATCTTCGCCGATCGCTCGCTCGTCAATGGGCTCGACGATTCGAATCGCACCGTCGAGATCGAGCTCGCGCCGAACGCCGACGCGCAGCTCCTCCTCCGCAAGCTGATCGACGCCGGCGCCACCGTCGAGCGATTCGAGCTCGTGCAGCCCTCGCTGCACCGCATCTTCCTCGACACGGTTGGCGCGACGGGCGTCGAGCCTGGAATGAGCGGACATGGCTAAGCTCTGGGCGATCATCAAGCGCGAATACCTCGAACGCGTGCGCTCGAAGTGGTATCTGCTCAGCACCGCGCTCGCGCCGCTCTTCTTCGGCATCATCGCGATAGTCCCGATGGTGATCGCGAGCCGCACCAAGGCGTCGCCCGATCTCTCGCACGTGGTGATTCTCGATGCCACCGGCACGCAGCTCGGCCTTCGCGTCGCGGGCGAGCTCGCCGGCGGCATCAGTGGGGCGCCCACGCGCGCCGTGGTGCGCGCAGTCGCGCCATCCGAGCTCGCGCCTGCCGAGACGCTCGCCACACACGAAGTCATGCGCCTGCAGGATCCCATGCTCGGCTACCTCGTTCTCGATTCCTCGACGATCGCCGGGCACTCCGAGCGCTACGCCGGCCGCAATGCGAGCACGCTCGTCGACGTATCCGAGATCGAGAGCTCCGTTCGTCGCGCCTTGCTCGCGCAGCGACTCGAGCACGAAGGATTGCAGCCATCGCGGATCAAGGAGCTGACGAAGGTCGATCTCAAAATGACATCGGAGCGCCTCTCCGACCGCGGCCGGGAAGTCGGCGGCCTCGCGAACGCGCTCTTCTCATATCTCATCGCATTCGTGCTCTACATGATGCTCGTGATCTATGGGCAGCAGATTCTGCGCGGCGTGATGGAGGAGAAGACCTCGCGCGTCGCCGAGGTCGTCATCTCGAGCGTCTCGACGGATACGCTGCTCGCGGGAAAGGTGATTGGCGTTGGAGGAGCGTCGCTGACGCAGATCATCGTCTGGGTCGTTTCCACGGCGCTCGTGTTCAAGAGCCGCGGCGTCATCCTCGCGCGTCTTCACGTCGCCAACGTCGAGCTCCCGATTCCGCACATCGGTATCGGCATCGCGCTGCTCCTGCTCGCCTTCTTCGTGCTCGGCTTCATCTTCTACGCCGCACTCTTCGCGGCGATGGGTTCCACTGTGACCAACGAGCAGGACGTGCAGCAGGCATCGCTGCCGGTGACGATGTTGCTCGTGGCCTCGATCGTGTTCATCCAGCCGATCCTGCTCGATCCCACGAGCACCTTCTCGAAGGTGATGTCGTGGCTCCCCTTCTCGTCACCGATCCTGATGCCGCTTCGGATGACAGTCGTCCAGGTGTCGTGGGCGGAGCTCGCGGGCACACTCGCGGGATTGCTTCTCGCGTGCGTCGCAGCAACCTGGGTTGCCGCGCGCATCTATCGCGTGGGCATGCTCATGTACGGGAAGCGGCCGACGTTCCGCGAGATGGCGCGCTGGGTGCGGCGCGCGGCGTAGCTACTCCCGCGGCGACGCCGGCGGCGTGCGATAGTCCCGCACGCGATCCGTGCGCCGCTTGAGCTCCTGAATCGCCGTGCGCCGCCTGAGCGCCACGCCGAGCACGCCGTTCCACAGCGCGGCAACCGCAGTGAGCACCCAACCCACCAGCGACAGAATCTCCACCGTCTTCGCGCGCCACGGCATCGTCGCGTAATGCGGGAGCTGCAGCGAATTCTGATTGCGCTGCTCCGCGACGAGCGACACGAGCACGGCCACGCCCGCGATGATGAACACGGTAAGCGCGAGCCACGCGATGCGGCGCGGCGCACCACCGGCGCCGCCATAGAGACGGCTCCGGCGCGCGATCACCAGCGCCCACGTCGTTCCGACGATCCATTGCGCACCGCCCAGGAGCGGTACGAGCTGGTCGGAAGTCAGGCGTCCTTCCTCTTGAAGGCGCGGCCCAGCAGGTAGCCGATGGCGCCCGCGATCAGCAGCGTGCGTCCCGGATTCTCCTTCACCTGCCGCGCGAGCCCCTGCTTGATCGTCGACATGTTCGTGTCGCGCAGCCACTCCGCGCTCCTCTCCATGCCGCTCGCCACGCGATCGCCCGCGTCAGCGACCTTTTCCTTCGTCGTCGCGATCGCGTCGTCGATCTTCGCGGTGTCGCTCGAGCGCTGGCGGATCGTGCTCGCACCGGTCGCGAGCTTGTCGGCGAGCTGCGTCTTCAGCTGCACAGCCCGCTCACTCAGCGTCGCCGCCGTCTCCTCGAACTTGTCGTATACCTCGAGCGCAGCGCCCTTCTGGTTCGGCTCCTGTTCCATGACCGCTCTCCGTCTGTGTTCTGCGGTCAAAA
>PLMM01000368.1 GCA_003142495.1 Gemmatimonadota bacterium
GGGCGCGGTGCTGGATACGACGACGTTCGTGATGCGGGTGCCGGAGGCGAAGGTACTCAAGGTCAAGATTCGCGCGCGTGGCGAGCAGCATTTCGTGTTCGAGAAGCCCGTGACGATCACGCTCGACTATTCGCGTTGCGCCAATACGCCGGCGGACCCCACAGCCTGGTATGTCGACGAGAACACGAACGCGGAACTCGAGCAGATGTCGGGCTTCAACGATTCGTCCGCACAGACGTTCACGCTCGAGACGGGGCATCTCTCGGGATACGCGCTCGCGAACTAGTCTCTGCGCAAGCCGAGTCGCTCTTCCAGCTTGACCACTTCGAGCTGCGCGCCGATCGTGCGCGCAGTCTCGAGTGCGCTCTCCCACCACACGCGCGCCTCGTTCCGGCGCTCGCTCCGCAGCTCGAGATCGCCGAGCAATCGCTCGCACTCCACGCGCCGCCAGCCATTGCCCGCACTCGTGAAGTGCTGGAGCGCCACCTTCGCCATCGTCTCCGCGCGCGTGAGCTCGCCCGTGCCCGCCAGCGCCTCGGCGACATTCATGGTCGCGAGCGCAAGCAGATCCGCATCCGCCGCCTTCTTCGCGCTCGACACCGCCTGCTGCAGCAGATCCACCGCGAGCACGTAGTTGCCGTGGTCGAGTGCCGCGCGGCCGTAGTTGTTGTGCGCGAAGGCAACGCCCCGCTGATAGCCTGCGGCCTGGAAACGCTTCACCGATTCCATGAAGTGCGCGCGCGAGAGCTCCCAGTTGCCGCGCTCCGCTGCAATTGCGCCGAGGTTGTGCAGTGCGAGTCCGGTGATGCGATGATCCTCGGTGAGCGACGCGACCTTCTCGAGCTGGGGGACCGCGTCCTCGTACGCGCCGCGCGCGACGTGCACCCACGCCACCGCGATCAGCGCCTCGGCCTGCTGGTCGCTGAGCTGCGCATTCTCTGCGGTGCTCGCCGCGCGACGCGCGAGATCGAGGCTCAACTCCCACTCGGAGCGCGCGTGGTGGAGATAGGCCTGTCGCCGCAGCACCTCGCTCAGCAGCCACGCGTCCGCACCCGCCAGCGACTCGGCCGTGCGATAGTGCGCGAGCGCGTCGTCGACGTTTCCTTCCCGCTCGAGTATGACGGCGGCATCCAGCTCATCGTACGGATCCACGCGGGATCACGCGTCCTGTGAGAGATCACTCACGATGCTGCATTGCGCTCGGCGCCGCAACGCAAAACAAAAAGCCCCGCGCCGAATAATCGGAGCGGGGCCTGCGGTGCATCAGAGCTTTGCCTTATGCGGCGGGTGCGTTCGCGCTCGCGGCAGGATAGACGCTGACCTTGTAGCGCGCCTTGCTCTTGTGCTCGAACTTCACCACGCCTTCGATGAGCGCGTAGATGGTGTAGTCGGAGCCGAGACCGACATTGCGCCCCGGGTGGAACTGGGTGCCGCACTGGCGGATGATGATGTGTCCGGCGCGTACCTGCTCGCCGCCGAACTTCTTGACGCCGCGATACTGCGCATTGGAGTCGCGACCGTTGCGGGTCGAGCCTACTCCTTTCTTGTGAGCCATTTAGAAAGCCCTCAACCGAGCGTAATGTCGTTGATCTTCACTTCCGTGAAGCCCTGGCGATGTCCCTGCTTCTTCGCGTAGTTCTTGCGGCGCTTCATCTTGAAGACGACGATCTTGTCGCCCTTTCCATGACGCACGACTTCGCCGGTGACCTTGGCGCCACTCAACAATGGAACGCCGGCGTGCACGTTGGTTCCGTCTGATCCGAGGAGCACTTCCTCGAACGTCACCGTCGAGCCCACCTCGGCATCGAGCGATGGAATTCGAAGCGTCTTCCCTGGCTCGGCGCGGAACTGAAAGCCGGCGGTGCGAATGATGGCGTAAGACATGTCTTGGGCGATGCTGAAGGTCAGGGTAACTGGTACAGACTGAACAACTTAAGGGGACAGGCGGCGACTGTCAACCAAAGTGCCGCTCCGCCGCGAGTTGTGCGCACCAGGGCGCGGGCCGCGGTTGGCTCCCGTCACCCGCCCGACTGCGTCACCGCTGGCACCGCCGCAACCACCGCCGGCTGCAGGTGCGCCGCACCAAGGCTCCTCCTGAGCGCCGTGAGCATCCGGCCGACCTCGTCGCCGAGCCCCATGGCGATCTGGATCTGGTCTGCCGAAAGGAGGCACATGCGCGTGCCCGCCAGGAGCAGTGTCTCCACCTCGCGCAGCGACGCGGTGGCGACGGTGAGCGACTCGAGGAAGTCGCTCCGCTCGCGCGCGTGACCACTCGCGATGTGTGCCGCGACGGCCACGGCCGAGCGTTCGATGTGCGAGCCGAGCGCGTAGGTCTCGCTCGGCGGGAGCAGCCGCGCGACGCGGTAGCACTCCGTGAGCAGATCCATCGCCCGCTGCCAGACGATGAGATCGCGATAGCTCTGTATCGGCATCTGAATTCCGGCGAGGGTGGCAGCGCGTGCATCANNTACATCACGCCACCAGAGTAGCGACTACCTCCCTCGCGCGGGCATCAGGCCATCGCGTATTGCTGCGTTACGTCGCGCTCCGCTCCCTTCACCACGAGCTTGAACTCGTCGGGTTTGAGCAGCGGATCATCACGCACGTCGAGCGAGAAGCCGACGGACTTCTCGAGCTTGTGAATCATGTCATGCTCGTGCTCGAGCACGTAGAGGGCAACCTCCGGGTGCACCTTCACGATCAGGCTGTCCTTCTTCCCGTCACTCGCCATGCGCCGCACCGAGCGCTCGAAGCGCCGCATCGTGCTCTCGGGGGTGAACACGCGCCCCGAGCCGCCGCACACCGTGCAGAGCTCGGTCATGTTCTGGTAGTGGCTCGCGCGCACGCGCTGGCGTGTCATCTCGATCAATCCGAGCTCGCTCACCGCGAACGCCTTCGTGCGCGCGCGGTCACGCGAGAGGTTGGTGCGCAGCTCCTGCAGCACCTTGTCGCGATTCGCTTTCGTCTCCATGTCGATGAAGTCGCAGACGATGATNNTCGTCCATGTCGATGAAGTCGATCACGATGATGCCGCCGATGTCGCGCAGCCTGAGTTGGCGCGCGAGCTCGCGCGCGGCCTCGGTGTTCGTCTTGAAGATCGTCTTCTCGGGATCCTTCTTCCCCGTATATCTTCCCGAGTTGACGTCGACCGAGACCAGCGCCTCCGTTTGCTCGATGATGAGGTAGCCACCACTCGGCAGATCGCAGCGGCGCTTGAAGAGATCGCGGATCTCGGGCTCTATCCCGGCCTTGTCGAAGATCGGAATCGTATCTTCGTAGAGCGTGACGCGATCCTGCAGTTCGGGCGCGATCCCCTTGAGATACTCGATGATCTCGTTGTAGACCTGCTTCGAGTCCACCTGCAGCCCGTCGATCTTGGTGCTGAAGAGATCGCGGATGAGGCCGCGCGTGAGGCTCGTTTCGCGATGCACGAGGGCGGGCGCATGCTGGAAGTGCGACTTTCGCTTGATCTTCTTCCACTGCTGGATGAGCGTGGAGATCTCGCGCTTGAACGTCTCCTGCGTGACGTCCTCGCCCACGGTGCGCACGATCACGCCACCGGAGTCCGGCGGGAGCACCGCCTGTACCTGATCGCGCAGCCGGCGCCGCTCTTCGCGCTCGCCGATCTTGCGGCTCACACCCACGCGCGAGGCGAAGGGCATGAAAACCACGAAGCGCCCCGCGAGCGAGACCTGCGCGGTGACGCGCGGCCCTTTCGTCGAGATGGGCTCCTTCGAGACCTGCACGATGATGTCCTGACCGCGCTTCAGTACGTCCTGGATGGGCGGCGCCTTCGCGCGGCGTCCGCGCGGCGACGGAGCATCCGGTTCTGCGTCGTCGTCGGACTCCTCGTCCTCATCGTCGTCGTCGTCGTCGTC
>PLMM01000270.1 GCA_003142495.1 Gemmatimonadota bacterium
AGTCGCCGACGCGACTCGCCGACGTCGTGGTGTCGGCGTCGCCGACCGCTGGGCTCACGAGCGAGCAGTATCAGTCGACCGCGTCGAAGACTCGTACGGATCTATTGGCGAGCCCCGGCACGACGTTCGCCGAAAAGATCTCCGATCTCCCGGGCGTCGCGATGCGCGGGCTCGGCTCCGCGCCCAATCGTCCGATTTTGCGCGGGCTCGGCGACAACGAAGTGCTCGTGCTCGAGGATGGACTTCGCATGGGCGACATCGCGACGTACGATCCCGCGCACGCGACGCCGGTCGACGCGATGGAGATCTCGCAGATCGATGTCGTGCGCGGGCCCGCGACGATTCTCTACGGGCCGAGCACGATCGGTGGAATCGTGAACGTGATCACGGACATCGTCCCCGACGTGACGGATCGGCGAGTGTCGGGGCTCGTGTCGGCGGAGGGAAGCACGGGCGCGAATCAGGCGGCGGGATATTTCGACAACGTGTTCAGCGATGGCCACCAGGCGCTCAAGGTTTCTGCGGGCGGCGTGCACGGCGAGGACATTCGCATTCCGCGCCGCACGTACACCGACCCTGGTAGTGGCGGGTCGTACGATCTCGACCGGATGCCGCAGAGCTTCGATCGGAACTGGGAGGCCGGCGCCGGCTACGCGTATCAGGCGCCGTTCGGAACGATCGGCATCGGCGCGAAGCACTTCCAGACGAACTACGGAATCACGGGCGCACCGCCGAACGAAGATTTCATCGACTTCCCGCCAACGACGTCGCGCATCACGCAGGGGCGCAACACGGTCGAGCTGCGCAGTCTCTTCAATGTGAGCAACTCGGTGCTCGATCAGCTGCGCGTCACCGCCGCGTACAACGACTACAACCAGTCCGAATTTCCCACGGCGCAGGACTCCTCGGGCGTGTCCGATCCGCAGGCGAATCACTTTCACAAGCAGTCGGTGAACGCGATCGTGCAATTTCAACAGCAGCCGTGGGGACGGCTGCACGGCACGCTCGGCCTCTGGTCGAACTTCGAGAAGCTGACCATCGAGGGCGATCAGCCGCTCGGGCCGAACTCGTTGACGACGGGGCTCGCGGGATATGCGTACGAGGAATTCGTCGCGACGGACCGTACGCGCATTCAGGCGGGGCTGCGCTACGACTACAACAAGCTCCAGACGCATCCCTTCGCCGGATCGACGGACTCCGTTTTCCAGACGCTGCACGAGTCGCGGCTCTCGAACGCGGTGACGGCGTCGCTCGGTGTGGTGCAGCAGCTCGATCCGCATCTCACGGCTTCGTTCAACGCTGCGCGCTCGTTCCGCGCGCCGACCGTGCAGGAGCTCTTCGCCAACGGGCTCGATGCCGCGAGCGGAACGTACTCCGTGGGAGATGCATCGTTGCAGCCGGAGACCGGCTACGGCGTCGACGCGTCGCTGCGCGGAACGTACGGCAACGTTTCCTTCGACGTGTCGCCGTACGTGAACTACATCCACAACTACATCTTCGGTTTCCTGCGCGGCGACACGATTCAGGACTTCCCGGTGCGGCAGTTCGCGCCGACGAATGCGCGCCTCTTCGGCTTCGAGGCGAGCGTCACCGTGCAGCCGGTGCAGTCGCTCGCGCTTCGCCTGAGCACGGATTACGTGAACGCCGAGGACACGCGGCTCAATCAACCGCTGCCGTTCACGCCGCCGCTGCGCGGCCTCTTCCGCGCGGCGTACTCGAAGCAGCGCTTCATGGGGATGTTCGAGGAGCGGGTGGCGGCGCGGCAGAGCCGCCTGGGCGACGGGGACACGCCGACCGCGGGGTACGCGATCACGAATCTCGGCGTCGGCGTGCGCATCTCGAATGGCGCGTTCGTGCACGATCTTCGGCTGTATTGCGACAACGTCTTCAACCAGGTGTATCGCGATAATCTGTCCGTGGTCAAGGACTTCATTCCGCAGCCGGGACGAGCCGTGCGCCTCGGCTACGAGATGTTCTACTAGCGGCTGGGTGCGCGTCTCTACGGAAGTGGCAGCGAAGCCGTTGCCCCCACGCTACTTTTGAAGGCGTAAGGCTGCTCGCAACCGGCCATTCTGGAGGCGCACGTGAAGGATTCGCATTCGACCACCATGGGCGGTGTCGCGGTCGACGCCGGCACGGGGCTCCCCGAGTTCCTGACGCAGGACTATTCGCTCTACACTGCTGAGGATCACGAGACTTGGCGGATGCTGTACTCGCGCCGCATGGACGCGCTGCGCGAGACGGGGAGCGCGATCTACCTGAGCGGGGCGAAACTGATCGGGCTCGAGCCGGATCGGCTGCCGGATCTCGACGACGTCAACCGGCGTCTCGCCGCGCGCACCAAGTGGGCGGCCGTAGGCGTGGGTGGCTTCATGCCGCCGGTCGTTTTCTTCCGCTGCCTCGCCGCGCGCCGCTTCCCGACAACGCTCACCGTGCGCCCGCGCGCGAAGCTCGACTATCTCCCCGAGCCGGACATCTTCCACGATGTGTTCGGCCACGTGCCGCTGCATGCGGATCCGGTGTTCGCGGATTTCCTGCAGCACTTCGGCGTGTTGGCGGCGGTGTCCCCCGGCGAGAAGGAGACGGAGGAGATGGCGCGCCTCTTCTGGTTCAGCGTGGAGTTCGGGTTGATCAAGGAGGCGGGGCGCACGAAGGTGTACGGCAGCGGCCTGATCTCATCGCACGGCGATGCGGCGAACGCGCTCGGACCGAACTGCGATCGGCGCCCCTTCGATCTGGATGCGGTGATCAATCAGAGCTACGAGATCGACCGGATGCAGGACGTGCTTTTCGTGGTGGATTCGTTCGAGCAGCTGTTCGCGGCGGTGGAGACGATCGCCGCGCGGCGGAACGTCAGCGTCTAACGGCGGAGATCAGGCCGGCTCGATCGAGAGCGAGCCGGGGCGCCCGTCGTCGAGCGTCACGCGCACGTCGGTATTGGCCTCGAGCGCGCGGAGTAGCTCGCTCTCGATGAAGTGATGCTGGTGCTGACCGGAGGCTGCCGCCTTCGTGCACGTGCACGACATCTCGAGCAGCCTCGCGCTCCCTTCGCCGGCTTCGGTGCGCAGCGGGAACAATGCGCCGAGCGTCTGCAGGCGCGCCGCCGCGGCGGAGGAGATCTCCAACTTGCCATCCAGCGGCGTTTTTCGCGACACGGTGCACTGCTCGATAAACATGCATTACCTACGCAACCAGCCGCGAAAACGTTCCGCGGCGCGCTCTGATGCTGCGCTCATCGCACCGCCGGGGCTCCCTGCGCGAAGGCGCGCAGCTCGCTCACGATCGGATCCTCCACCCAGAAGCGGAAGATCACGCGCGACTGAGGGATGAAGCGAATGCGGCGTCCGAGCACCGTGGGAGTGCGCAGCTGGATCGTGATCGGGCGAACGTTGACCCAGATGTTCTGCGTGATCGCGGCGATGTCGGCCGGAAGGATCTCGATCTCGCGGCGAAAGTTGGATGCGTAGAGGTGGCCGTCGCGGTACTGCACGCGCATCAGCGAGCCGCTGAACACGAAGAGAATCGCGGTGCCGACAAGCCACACCACGCCGAGCGTCAGCGCCGCCGGCAGCTTCGGCCCGTGCCCGCGCGCGCTGTCGGTGAACATCGGGACGGCCCCGAGCGCGATGATCGCCGTCCAGATTACCGGGAAGGCGAACTTGAGAAACCACGTCGCGCGCGACGACACGTTCGTGCGCATCGCTCGCGCTATGGCGCCTTTGCGGGCACGACTTTGAGCGACTGCACCACAGCGAGCAACTTCGCCTCGCGCGCCGGCGAGTTCGTGAGCAGCACGAACTGCAGCCCGACGCCATTCCGAATCACGGTGGTTGGCGTGTCGACGTAGAGCGTGTCACCGTGCGCGGGGCGAGTGAGCGCCAGCGTGTGCGAGGGTGCGGCGCGCCCCTCGAGCGTGAGCGCGCAGGTGGTAGTGCCGAGCGGACGGCCGATATCCATGCCTCCCATCCCCATGTTGCCGCGGTAGAGCGCGTGGGTGCCGTGGATCTCGATGCTGGTCGAGTCCGCGCCGATCCAGCGCTTGCCGTCAGCGCCGGCGCTCACGGGCTCCTCGCGAAAGTCCTTCGGCAGCGACAACGTGCCCGCGAGGGAATCAGTTGCCCACTCCTGCTCCACGAGCTCCGCGCCGGCGGCGGAGAGTGCGCACTTCGACAGGCCGTCCGCGTTCTTCGCCCACGTCTCCGGCACGAGCCCATGCCGGAACTCGACTTCCTGATCGGAGATTCGTGCCGGCGCATCCGCTTCCTGCGCGCGCGCGGGCGCCGCGACGAGTGGAGCCACGAGCGCCATGCCCAGCAACGCGGTGGCGAGCATCTGTGCGAGTCGCGAAGTCATATGATCCACCATCCATGAGCGAGATGCCGATTGCCCGAGCGAACGCGTCGGGCGCCGTGACGAAGACTACCGAAAGTGTGGGGCGGAGACACCCCCGCTCAGGCCGAGGCCGTCGGCGCCGCGGGACCTCGGCCGAACATCAGCATTCCGAACGTAATCGCGAGCAGCCCGTACAGCACGCACGCGCCCCACAGAAACGCGTTGCCGCTCGAGGCGCGCACGGCGTGCACGAGCGCAAGAACGCCGACCAGCGCATGACCGAAGCCGCCGGCAACCACTGCCTTGCCGTAGATGCCGCCGAGGAGCATGGTGCGCGCGATCCACGAAGTGATCGCGAGCCCGAAGAGTGCGGCGCCGTAGAGCTCCGCGAGCGGGATCGCCGTGGGCACGGGCTCGATCGCGAAGCGCACGAGCGCGAACTCGGGCGCGAAGATGAGCGCGAGGGCCGCGGCGCCGAGCACGATGGCGGTGATTTCCATGAAACGCTGAACGAGCATACGGAGAGCTCCTCATGAGGTGACGGTGGAATGTATCACCGGCTTCATCGGGCCACGTGCGGCGCGTATGTTGAAGCGCGTCTAGCGATCACAATTCATGGAGCAAGGCGATCGATGGCCACGAAGAAGGCGCGCAAGAGGACACGCAGCGTCGCAAGCCCCAACTCGACCCGGCAGAAGATCTATGCGGCCGTGCGGCGAGTGCCGCGCGGCAAGGTCGCGACGTACGGGCAGATTGCGGAGATCGCGGGGCTCGAGGGGCACGCGCGCCAGGTGGGATACGCGATGGCCGCGCTCCAGTCCAGCAGCGTGCTGCCGTGGCACCGCATTATCAACGCAGAGGGGCGCGTGAGCATTCGAAGCGCGGGCGCGGGAAGCACGATCGTGCAGCAGCAGCTGCTCGAGCGCGAGGGAATCGTGTTCAATGGCGGTGGGCGCGTGTCGCTCACGCGGTATCGCTGGAAGCCGCGCGGGCGATAGCGCGCGCTAGCTGCACCCCTCCACCCACTCGACCTCTGGCTCGCGGCCGACGCGATAGCGCGTGACGCGCGTCGAGCTGTCGGTCTCGAAGACGATGCGGTGCGACGAATCCGCGGGCGGAACGGGGCGTACCACGAGATACTTGCCGTGCGGATCGTACTTGGCGGGCATTGCCGAGACGCGCCCGCGATAGAGCGACTCGATCTTCGCCTGCTTGTCGCCGATCTTCGCGCCGCGATCGGTGGGGAGCTTGGGGGCGCCGATGTCGATGCGCGCGAGCGTCGCTGCCACCCACATCGTTCGCATCCCTGCGGGGATTCCCGGAATGGCGAGATACGCGCAACCACTGTCCGCACGCGTGTGCTTGGGGATGGGCGCGTGCAGGTCGAGCGCGAGCTGGTCGCGCGTCATGCCGATGCGGAGCGCACCGGCGCCCGAGTCGGTGACTGCCCACTGCGTCTTGACGGTGGTGGCCGGCGATGGCGGGGGTGCTGTGGACGGGGCCAGCACAGAAGAAGGCGCAGCCGTATCCAGGTGCGCAGCGGTGACGCTGGACGCCGAGTCCGCGCGCGACCGCGCCGCTCCGCGACAGCCGAGCGCGATGAAGGCGAGTATCGGCACCAGGCGGGCGCGCATCATCGCGGGCTCGCCGCGGAGCCGTCCAGGAGCGCGATTTTCGTCTGCTTGGCCGCCACGAGAAGATCGTAGACTTGCCGCACGTTGGGGATGGATGCGAAGCCGAGCCGATTCGTGGGAGACCCGAAATCCCGACCGTCGTAGACGCCGGGCGCGAGGTACCGCCTGCCCATCCAGATATTCCCACTGCCGTCGCCGCTTTCATCGAGCCCAATGTCCGTCATCGTCTCGAGAGGAAACGACTTGATGTGCCGGCTCACCGGAGTGTTGCGAATGAGAATGCGGTCGGACGTAACCGCATACGAGGATCTCCTGCGACGCCACGCCGCGTAGAAGTATGTGCCCACGAGAATGTGCAGCCCCACGGCGTACAAGAGCCCCCACACGAGAAAGTCGTATGGACTGTAGCGCTCGGTGTTCAAGCTCGTCCAGATGACGAAGCCGAGGAAGAGAACGCCGAATGTGGCCTTCCCGATATCGGCCGCTCGAAAAATGAGGCCCTGCCGGGGAACGCCGGACCAGAGCAGCAGCTCGCCGGGATTCAGCGCGAACGGATACGGTTGAGAGGTTTCCATCAGCGGAGGATGGGGAGCACAGGCGATCGTGTCAAATGCCGTGAGCGCTCGCTGACCGCGATCTGGTGACGACCTAAAACACGAATGGCACGAGTCGCTTGGTGCGCGCCGCGTACGCCGCGTACTCGGGCATCGATGCGAGCAGGAGCTGCTCCTCCGCCTGAATGCGAATTGCAGTCATGACCGTCGCGATCCCCGCGAGCGCCAGCGCATCGACGGCCGGCGGCCCACCCTGCGTGAGCACGCCCGTCCATACGAAGAGGAGCACCGCTGCGTAGATCGGGTGACGCCAATACCTGTACGGTCCATTGGTCACGAGCCCGCCCTCAGTAGGATTCGCGGTCGCGTGGAAGCTGCGAATGCCGAATGTGAGACGCGCCCAGATCATGAGGAGCACGGCTATCCCCTGTAGCGCGAGCCCCGCTCCAGTTCGCGCCGCGATCTCGTGTCGCTGTACAAGGAGGAGCGCCGCTCCAATCAGCAGGACGAGCGCACCGAGCGAGCGGTTCTTTGCGTTCATGGCGCGCTACCAGTCCGTTGGAACGTAGTCTTTCAGGAACTTCCCCCAGATGTGCTCACCCGTGTTGATCCCCGAGATGATCGGATCGACGATGCGCGCCGCGCCGTCCACGATGTCGAGCGGCGGATGGAAGCGATGCTCCGCGACCTTGCGCGCGGCGATCTCCACGGGATCCTCGTCCGTCACCCACCCGGTGTCGACGGAGTTCATGTGGATGCCGTCCGTCCAATAGTCCTTCGCGGCAGTGCGCGTCATCATGTTCAACGCGGCCTTCGCCATGTTCGTGTGCGGATGGCGCGTGGTCTTGAAGGGTCGATAGAACTGCCCCTCGACGGCGGAGACGTTGACTACGTGCTTGTCGCGATTCGGCGTGCGCAGCATGAGCGGCTTGAGGCGCGCGTTGATGACAAATGGCGCGATCGCATTCACGAGCTGCACCTCGAGCAGCTCCACGCTCGACACCTCGGCCATGAGCAGTCGCCACGAATTCCGTCCGCGCAGATCGACTTGCTGTAGATCCTGATCGAGCCGCCCCTCGGGGAAGAGATCCTTCTGCGCCTGCCGCTCCTCGGGGAGGAGCGCGATCTGCGAGAGCTGCGCGGCGTGCGTGAGCCCAGCAATCTCGGAGATGCGGCGGTCGAGCGCAGCCGGCGCGAGCGACGTGCCCTCGGCCTCGGGAAGCATGTGATAGCCGCGCAGCCCCTCGTACGCGCCGAGCAGCTTGCGCGCGTGCTCGGGCATGTCGCGAAGCGACGCGGTCTCGCCCTCCATCATGTGCTCGTAGAAATCGGGCGGGCGGCGCACGGTCTGACAGGCGTTGTTGACGATGAAGTCGAGGCGGTCGCGCGTCGTCAGCAGCTCATGGCAGAACGCCTCGACGCTCGGCGTGTGGCGAAGGTCGAGCCCGAAGATCTCGAGGCGGTCGCCCCACTCGCCGAAGTCCGGCTCCTTCGAGTAGCGGGCCGCTGAGTCGCGCGGAAAGCGCGTCGTCACGATGAGCCGAGCGCCGGCGCGCAGGAGCTTGAGCCCCGCCTGATAGCCGATCTTCACGCGCCCGCCTGTCAGCAGCGCCACGCGCCCGCGCAGATCCGCGAGCTCCGTGCGCTTCGCGAAGTTGATCTGGGCGCACGACGGGCAGAGCTGATCGTAGAAGTGATGGATCGACGTGAAGTGTTGCTTGCACACGTAGCAGTGGATCGACTCGCTCAGCTCACCGGCGCCGGGTGCCGCGGGACTGGATGATTCGTCGATGCTCGGATCGTTGGGGCCTGTTGGAGGGAAGAAATTCGGCGTCGTGAACACCGTCTCTTTCCGCAGCTTGCGGATGCCGGTATCCGCGTACACGCGATCTTCGTGGCGCACGACCGACGCCTTCTGCTGCTTGACGGACTCCTTGCGCAGGCGGCGGCGGGCGACGATGTCGGGGCTGAAGACGACGCCGACCGCGCTCAGGAGCCGCTTGCGATCGTCGTCGGGGATGCGCGCGAGAAGTCCGCGATCGCTGCCGATGCGCTCGAGCATCTCCGTCGCGGCGCGCACGCGAGCGGTGAGCGCCTCATCGCTCGTGACTTCCGGAGTTGCTACGCGCGTGATATGCATGCACTGAAGGCTAACGCGACGGACGCCCAACTTCAGCGGCGGCGCGCGCTCCGTGTGCGCTCAGTGCTGTTCGGCGCCGCGCGAGAGGCGCAACGTGGGGATGCTCTTGCCGGCGGCGCAGCAATCGATGAGCTCCGCGAGCCGCTTCGCGCGAGTCTCGGCGCGCTTGGCGCTGATGATGCGCCAGATCGCCGTGCGTTTGTACCACGGCGGGCACTGCTCGAAGAACTTCCACGCCGCGCGGTTCCGCTTGAACTCCTTCTCGAGATCGCCATCGAGCACGGCCGACTGGCGATTCTCGTATGCGTAGATCTCGCTCTTCTCGGCGCTGCGCCGCTCGAACGCGCGCATCCCCGCGGGATGCACCAGCCCATCAGCGATCAGCTCCTGCATCTTCTTGAGGTTGACCGTGCTCCAGATGCTCGTCGGCTTTCGCGGCGTGAAGCGAATCGAGTAGCTGTGCTCATCGATGCTTCTGCGCACGCCATCGATCCAGCCGAAGCACAACACCTCGGCCACCGATTCCGGCCAGCTGATGCTCGAGCGTCCCGAGTCCCTCTTGTGCAGGCCGACGAGCAGCTCCGTTTCGCGCTCGTGATTCGCCTCGAGCCACTTTCGAAAATCGGCGGGGCGGGCGAAGAACGTGGGCTTCTGCGACGCTTTCGGTTTCGCGGGCTTTGCCTTCGGCGCCTTCACTATTGACGCTTGAAGAACTGCACGGCCATCTCGTGCTTCTGCGCGGCCGCGCGCGTTTTGAAGGTGCCGAGGTTGCGGCGCTTGCCCGTTTTTGGGTTCTTCTTGGCCGAGTATAGGCGGTACACGCCGCTCTTCAATTTCCGGATCATTGCCCACTCACCCCGCTCAGGTCGCACCGAAGTCTGCGTGCGATTGCGGGTTAAGGCTAGCGAGCCCATCCTTACCGTGTGTTGATCACCCTCCGAATGTCACGCGTCGCAGCGGCGGCGGCGATGGTGCTCGCCTGCGCGTGCAGCGACAGCGTGGCGCTCCCCGCGCCGCCGACGCTCTCGATCGCTTCGGGCGACGTGCAGAGCGCGCTCGCGCAAACCGAGCTGCCGCAGCACATCGTGGTGCTGCTGCGCGACGGCGGGCAGCGGCCGATCGCCGGCGCGCCCGTCACGTGGACGCCGGCGGAGGGCGCGCGCGATGTGATAGTGCCACTCGACATGGCCACGAATAGCGAGGGCCTTTCGCGCGCACGCTGGCTGCTCGACACCACCGTTGGCGCGCACACGCTCACCATCACGGTGCCGAGCGGCGCGACGGCGCACGCGCGCGCGTACGCGAGCGTGCGCCCGTTCTCTGCCGTGTCGCCGCTCCCGCTCGAGACGTACGAGGGTTCGGGCGAGGCCGTGCATCCGGACTTCGTGCGGCTGCCGCCGTCGTGGAGTGGAGATCCGTTTCGACTCGTCGCGACGCCGTATCCCGGCGGCGATCAGGCGTTCGAGAATCCGTCGTTCTTCACGGGGAGCACGGGCGCGAGCTGGCTCGTGCCCGCAGGGATTCGGAATCCACTCGAGTCGCCGCTCAGCGGCTACTACTCCGATCCGGACGTGCTGTACGATCCGGACGCGAACGAGCTGCGGATTTACTATCGGCGCGTGAAGGATGAGAACGAGATCTGGCTGATTCGCTCGGCAAATGGCGTGCAGTGGAGCGCGCCCGTGCTCACGGCGCACGCGCCGAATCATGCGATCGTGTCGCCGAGTGTGGTACGACGGGCGCAGGGCGATTGGCTGATGTGGAGTGTGAATGCGGGAGTGCAGGGGTGCGGTGGGGAGAGCACCGTGGTCGAGCTTCGCCGGTCGACCGATGGCGTGAGCTGGTCGGATCCCGCGGCGACCGATCTCGACGATCGCGATGGCTTTGCGTGGCACATCGATGTGGAGTGGATCCCGTCGCGCGAAGAGTACTGGGCCGTCTATCCGGTGAAGCAATCGGGGAGCTGTCTCACGGATCGCCTGCGCCTCGCGACGAGCGCGGACGGCGTACACTGGCGGAGCTATCCGTCGCCGCTGCTCGTGAAGGGCGCGGACGATCAGATGCGGGACATCATCTATCGCTCGTCGATCGACTTCGACGCGACGACGGGGATGGTGTCGCTCTGGTATTCGGGCGCGTCGTTCGCGGGAGCGGGCAGCGGCTACCGATGGCACCTGGCGTACGAGCGCATGACGATGCCGGCGCTCTTCGCGCGCGTGAACGTGCCGGCGTGGGAGGCGGCGCGTGTGGATGCGGCGACGAATCTTCCTTTGCTGACGAACGAGACGGCGCCGTAGCTCTCTCGCGCGCGTCGCGCGAGTACGAAGGTCAGAGTCTGGTGAACGGGTGACGCGCCTCCGCGCGCGAAGGTCTCCGGGGATTGAAAGCGGCTCGTCGTCCCCGACGCCTTCCGGTGCGCGCATTGCCCGTGTTGAATCAACAGCGCAGGAGCTCCCTACGTTCGTACGCCGCGCGCGCACTCGCACTCGTGCTGGCCTCCGCTCAGCTCCTCGTTCTCGCCTGCAGCGACGATGTCGGCCCGAGGCGCCCGCAGCTCTCGATCGCCGCAGGTGACGGACAAAGCGCGCCTGCGGGAACGGAGCTCCCCGAATTGATCGTCGTCGAGCTGCACGACGCATCAGAACGGCCGCTCGCCGGCGTGCGCATCACGTGGAGCGCGCAGGGCGGAACGGCGGATGCGATCGTCCCGCTGTCGAATGTGACCGATGCCAGCGGTGAAGCGAGCGCGCGCTGGCAGCTCGACGCGACGCTGGGGACGCACACACTCAACGTGACCGCAGACGGCGCCGCGAGTGCGCACGCGAGCGCGATGGCCGACGCCAGCGGCCCGATGCAGGTGAACGCGATGCCGCTCGTGACGTACGACGGTTCGGGGCAGGCCGTGCATCCGGATTTCGTGCGTCTTCCGGCGTCGTGGAGCGGCGGTCCCTTTCGTCTCGTCGCGACGCCGTATCCGGGAGGCAACGCGAACTACGAGAACCCCTCACTGTTCACCGGCAGCACGGGAACCAGCTGGACGGTGCCGCAGGACGTCGTGAATCCGCTCGAGAGGCCATCGGGGGGAGGCTATCTCTCCGATCCCGACGTGCTCTACGATCCCGATCTCGCGGAGCTCAGACTCTACTACCGCCGCGTGACGGATGAGAACGAGATCTGGATGATTCGCACTGCCAACGGAGTTGCCTGGAGCGCGCCCGTGCTCACTGTGCACGCACCGAATCACATGATCGTCTCACCCGCGATCGTGCGCCGTTCGGCAACCGAGTGGCTCATGTGGAGCGTGAACTCCGGCGTGATCGGCTGCGGCGCGTCGAGCACGACGGTGGAGCTGCGCCGCTCGACCGATGGCGTGACGTGGAACGCGCCGGAGAGCACGAAGCTCAAGGACCCCGATGGCTCGCCGTGGCACATCGACGTCGAATGGATTCCGTCGCGCAACGAGTACTGGGCGGTGTATCCCGTCAAGAAGCCCGGCGGCTGCACGACGGACAGGCTTCGCTTCGCGACGAGCGCAGACGGGGTGACGTGGACGAGCTATCCGTCACCGGTGCTCGTAAAGGGCGCGAGCGACGAGCTCAGGGATGTGGTGTATCGCTCGTCGATCGATTTCGACGCGACGACCGGTGTGGTCTCGCTCTGGTACTCGGGAGCAAAGTACAATCAAGGAAGCTATGACTGGCATCTCGCGTGGGAGCGGACGACCGTCGCCGCGCTCTTCGCGCGCGTGGGCGCGCCGGTCACCGCGGCGGCGCGCATCGCGATTGCCTCGCTTCCGAAGCCGCCCGAGCTGACCACCGAGACCGCGCCGTAGCGGCTAGCGCGCGGCCGGCACGGGGCGCGAGAGGTCGAGTCCCATCACGGTGTCGTCGTACACGCTCTCGCCGATCGTGTAGTGCCGATCGCCAATCTTGTGGAAGCCGAGCCGCTCGTAGAACGCGATCGCGGCCTTGTTGCGTGCGTACACGCCGAGCAGCAGTCGCCCGTAGCCGCGCGCCCGGGCGCTCTTCTCGGCCTCCTGCATGAGTCGCCGGCCGAGTCCGTTGCCGCGAAAGCGATTGAGGAGATAGATGCGCTTGACCTCGAGATCATCGTCGCGCGAATGTTCGCTCGACGGATCGGACGGGAGCGACACGAGGTAGCCGATCGGCGACTGGCCCACCTGCGTCTCCGCGATCCAGATGCGAGAGCCGCTATCGGCGAGCCACGCCTCGTACACAGCGGGCGAGTGATGCGTGGCGCAGTGCGTGATGATGTCGGCGCCGTTGAGCGTGCCGGCGAACGTTTCGAGAAACGTCGCCTGGCCGACGAGCGCGAGCGCATTCGCGTCGTGCGGCTTGCAGAGGCGGATGGTGATGATGCCGCTAATGGAGAACGCTCCGCGCGGGATTCACTGACACGCGTTGATTCTAGTAGAGGGGATCGGCATCCGGAATGAGATGCGTGATCTCGAGCGGCAACTGTGCATCCTCCGTTTTCATGTGCGCGAGGAAGATCCTGCGCATCTCGGCGTGCTTCCCCGCGCGCGCGGCTGCGCGGCCGTCGGCGGGGGTGCCGAGGGCGCGCAGATATGGAGGTAGTCGATTCCGGCTGCGGCGACTGATCGTGACGCGCGCGGCTACGCTGCGGG
>PLMM01000041.1 GCA_003142495.1 Gemmatimonadota bacterium
CCCGCGGCAACGAAGATCCCCCACAGCTCACCCATCCCCGGCACCAGCCACGCCGATGTCGTGCGCCATCCCTCGCGCAGTGTCGACGTGATCTCTCCGTACAGACTGATCTTCCGGATGGAGCTCGTCCCTCCGCTGTGCACCGTGCGCAGCACCCACGCACCCTGCAGGATGATCGCGGGTATTGTGGCCACGATCGCGCGCTCGAGGCGCTGGCGCAGCGTCCCCGCGCGCGCGAGCTGCCAGAGCACGACGCCGCCGACCACCGAGATCCCTGCGTAACGCACGATACTCGCGCCTCCCGCAAGCGTACCAGAGATGATCGGGCGATTCGGCGAGCGCACCATCGTCGCGAGCGCGAGCACGAGCAGCGCGATGAACAGCGGCTCGCTCAACACGCTCTCGTGCACCTGCACGATCGCCGGCGTCACCATCACGAGCAGCCCAGCGACGATGCCCGCTCCGATGCCGGCGATGCTCCCCACGAGCCACACGATCACGGCGATCGACACGAGCGCCGCAACCGCGCCAATCGCGCGCGCCCCCGGTATCGCACCAAAGCCCGCGCGCTCGGCCGCCGCGATCGCGACGGGATAGCCGGGAGGCCAGTGCGCGAGCGGCATCGTGCTGTCCGCGCTCGCCCAGTCGCGCTGCACATCGCGCAGCCTGCCGTCGTGCGCGAGCGTCGTTGCCGCGTGCAGGTACGACATGCTGTCCGGATCGAGCCCAGGCCCAGCTCCCGATGTGATCCGCAGCGCACCCGCGAAGGCGACGGCGCCGAGCGCGAGTGCCGGTAACGTCCGCATCATCCGCATTCGCTAATGATACGTGGGGCGGATGCCGCCGTCACAGGCGCATTGCGAAGGCTAGATTGTGCCGGAAACGCTTGCCGCCTCCCCTCGTGGCGCCTAAGATAGCGAGTCAGGCTACCCATCTCTCGCAAGGCCGGCTCACATGTCCGACGACGCGGAGCCGGCGGACCCTCTCTCCTCATCTCGCGAGCAGGGAGCGGTCATCGCCGGACGCTACCAGATCGACAGAGAGATCGGCCGTGGCGGGATGGCCACCGTTTACCTCGCGCACGACATCCGGCACGATCGCCAGGTCGCGCTCAAGTTCATCCATGCCGAAGTAGCCGACGGCCAGGCGACCGAGCGCTTTCGCCGCGAGATCGCGCTGCTCGCGCGCCTCCAGCATCCGCACATCCTCCCGCTCTACGATTCGGGCGAGTGGGAGGGCGCGCTCTTCTACGTGATGCCGTACATCGCCGGCGAGTCGCTGCGCGGTCGCATCAAGCGCGAGAGCCAGCTGCCGGTCGACGAGGCGATCCGCCTCGCGCGCGAGGTCGCGGATGCGCTCGCGTACGCGCACGCGCACGACGTCATCCATCGCGACATCAAGCCGGAGAACATCCTCCTCTCCGAAGGACACGCACTCGTCGGCGACTTCGGAATCGCGCACGCCGTGAGCCGCGCGGGCGGCCGCCGTCTCACCGACGCCGGCTTTGCGATCGGGACGCTCTCCTACATGAGCCCCGAGCAGGGCTCCGCCGATCCCATCGACGGCCGCAGCGATTTGTACAGCCTCGGCTGCGTCGTCTACGAGATGCTCACCGGCAAGGTGCCCTTCAGCGGCCCCACGGCGATCGCAATTCTCGCGCAGCGCTTCGGCGCGCCCGCCGCGCCGATGCGGCAGAAGCGCGCCGAGATTCCGCAGGCGGTCGACGCGGCGGTGCAGAAGGCGATCGCGCCGATTCCCGCGAATCGCTTTCAGAACATGACCGAATTCTCCTCCGCGCTCGCGAGCGCCGAGGATTCGAGTGCATCGCGCGCGAACGCAAAGCTCGTGATTCCCCCGATCTGGCGCTGGAGCGCGGCGGTGCTCGGGCTCGGCGCACTCGCCGCGCTGTTCTTCGCCTTCAAGCCTGCCCCGCTCGATCCGGACCTGTACGTGGTGCTCCCCTTCGTGCACCGCGCGAATGCGGCGCCGCAGCTGCTCGATGGCGACAACTGCCAGCAGCTGCTGTACGAGGCGTTCGGCCGCTGGAACGGCATCACGCTGGTAGACGACATGCGCGCGCACGATGCGCGCGCGCGTGTGAACGCCGCGGCGCTCTCGCTCAAGGACGCGCTGCGCACGGCGCGATCGCTGCGCGCAGGGCGCATGGCCTGGGGCGAGGTTTGGCAGGCGCGCGGGAACATCGATGTGCGCGGGCTGATCTACGACGTGCGCACGGAGAAGCCGGTGAAGCAATACACGGTGACTCTGCGCTCCGACCTGGGCGATGCCGAGCGGCGTTTCGACGAGCTGGCCGACACGCTGCTCGTTCCAGTTGCGGCGTTCGGTCGCGCGACGCTCCCCTTCAGCTCCGACGGCGTACGCGGGTCGCGCTCGATCCCCGCGCTCACCACGTACTTTCGCGCACACGAGGCGCTGGCCGCGTGGCAGCTCGACAGCGCTGAGGCGCTCTTCCGCGAGGCGATCGATCTCGACCCCGACTACCCGCACGCGAACTACTGGCTCGCGCAGGTGATGGCGTGGCGCGGCGATACGGATCCCGCGCAGTGGCAGCCGAGCGCGCAGCGGGCGGTGGCGAAGTCGTCGCGGCTCTCAGCGCGCGACAGCACGCTCGCCGCGGCGCTGCTCGACATGTCGGAAGGACGCTTCGCGGACGCGTGCGCGCGCTACGAGCACATGCGCGCGGGAAAAGACTCGCTCGACTTTTCAGTGTGGTACGGGCTCGGCGACTGCCGCGCACGCGACACGGTGATCGTGAAGTCGGCGGCGAGTCCGTCCGGATACAACTTCCGCAGCGGCTACGAGAGCGCGATTCGGGCGTACATGAAGGCGCTCACGTTGGTACCCACTGCGCATTTGACGTTCGCGGGCATCGGCTTCGATCGGTTGGCAGGGCTGCTCTACACGCAGAGCTCCGAGCTGCGACGCGGTGCGATCGCGTCGGACAGCGCGATCTGGGCCGCGTATCCAGCGGTCGTAAACGATACGCTCGCCTTCGTGCCCTATCCGTACGCGGACATCGCGACGGGGAAGGTGAACCGCCCGCCCTCCGCGCCCGCCGCCGTCGCGCGAAACCGCGTGACACTCGAGCGGCTCGCCTCGGGATGGACGGTCGCGCTTCCGCGCAGCGCCTCGGCGTTCGAGGCACTCGCGCGCGCGCTCGAGCTCGAAGGCCGGCTCGGCGTCGCCGGAGCGCAGGACAGCTCCGCTCTTTCCGCGCTCGGCCACGCACGCGCACTCGCGACGGAAGCCGTCGATCAGCGCCGACTGGGGATCATGGCCACGCGACTGCTCGTCGTCTCTGGGAATTTCGAAGGAGCACGCGCGCTCGCCGATTCCATTCTGAGCGGAGCGCCCGCGACAACTCCGGCGGAGGCAGATGCGCTCAAGGCGGTGGCCGCACTTACCGGTCGCGTGCAGCGGACCATCGAGCTCCTGCGCACCGAGGCGCCAACCGTGCGCTTCATCTCGATGACGAACCATCTCGTCCAGCCGCCGACTCCGGTGGCGGAGCTCGCGCGCGTGCTGCTCGGCTATGCGTCGCTCGGCGCGCCGCTCGACAGCATCATTGCCGGGAAGCAGCACGTCGATCGCGCCATCGACAGCTACGTGCAGAGTGACTCGCGCGCGATGATGCACGAGGCCGTGCTCAACATGCCGCTCACACTCGCATACCCAGTGGCGCCGGCGCTCTCGCTGCAGCGCGCGGGAGGCGGAGGCGACTATCTCCTCGACATTCAACGCGCGGCGAGCAAGCACGACACGGTATCGGTGCACGCGCAGCTGAGCGCCGTCGCGAAGCTGCGGGCGCTCGGCCGCCCCGGCGAGCTGTCCATCTACCTGACCTACCAGGAGGCGTGGCTCCTCCTGCAAGTGGGCGACACCGCAGGGGCGGCACGACAGCTCGACGCGTCGCTCACAGCGCTGCCGACGTTGAATTCGTATCTCCTGGATCACGTGCAGGACGCGGCCTTCGTGGTTCGCGCGATGGTGCTCCGCAGCGACATCGCGGCGAACGGCGGCGATCAGCGCACGGCGCAGAAGTGGGGACGGGCCGTATCACAGCTGTGGGCGGGTGCGGACGCCCCCTTGCAGAGCGAGGTCGCGCGCATGCGCGAGCGCGCGACGAGTGGAATACGATAGCGCGCCGGAGCGACCAGGCGCGCCATACTTTGGAAAGGAGTAGATGATGATGATTTTGAACGCGACGCGGGCGCGCGAATTCGCGCAGCGCCTCGTCCTGCTCGCTACACTCGGCACTGCGTCGTGGGGATGTCCCCACGGCGGAACGAACAATCCGAACGAGCTGCTCTACGTGCACGGTCGCATCCATGTCGACAAGGAAACCGCGGCCCGCTGGGATGCCGCGGAGCAGGCCGTCGCGGCGGAGGGCGAGCGCATCCAGCCGATTCCCGCGGACGACAGGAATCCATCGGTCGTGCCATTCACCGGCGATACGCGCGCGACGCTCGCGACGCTCGCGGCGCTCGCGGCGCTCAAGCCGAGCGAGCGACACGGCGCAACGGACAAGCGCTTGCTCTCCGTGCTGAGCAACGATCGCGCGGGCAAGAAGGTTTTTCAGTCGTCCGGAGTCGTCGCGCAAATCACTCTTGTCAAGGGAAGCGAGTACAAGAGCGAGGCACACTTTCGCAAAGGGTGGCTTCCAATGGCCATCGTCGTGCTGCCGGATACATTCCCGGCCGGCACCGTGGTCTATCCGAAGCTCAAGCTCCACGGCGGCACGAGCTGGATCTACGTTCACGAAGAGTCGCCATCGAAGTGGGGGGCAGCCCTCGTGCGCATCGTCAACGGAAAGGTCGAGCAGGATTCTCTGGACATTACGGTCGCCAGCGACGACAGCCTCGAGCCGGTGATCGGCGCGCGCTTCGTCTGGGAAGACGATGACGAATCGATCTGGGGTTACTGCGCCGGCAACTGCTGCAAGATCGGCACGACGCAAGCCGCACACTGATCAGCTGTTGCAATCTTCTCTTCTCCGCGAACGCAAACGATTTCCCTGACTCAGGCAATTCATGTCTCTTCTCGACATAGTGCAGCAGAAGCTCGGCCCCGAGCAGATCCAGCAGATCAGCCAGCACCTCGGCATCGATCCCGCGACGACGAGCAACGCGATCGCCGCTGCGCTCCCAATGATCGTCGGCGGCATGGCGCACACCGCGCAGCAGCCCGGCGGCGCGAGCGCGATCCAGAGCGCCGTCGATGACCACGGCGCCGGCGGAATTCTCGGCAGCCTCGGCGGCTTGGGTGGACTCGCTGGAATGCTCGGCGGGGCGACGAGCGGCACGAGCGGCGGCGGCGGTCTGCTCGGCAGCATTCTCGGCCAGCACAGCGCGACGGTACAAAACGGAGTGCAAACCGCCTCCGGACTCGATGCGACGAAGGTACAGAGCCTGCTCGCGATGCTCGCGCCGATCGTGATGGCCGCGCTCGCACAGCACTCGGCGTCGCAGCCATCGTCGGGGAGCTCCGGTGGGATCGGAAGCATCCTGCAGCAGGCGGCGGCCGCCGCGCAAAACAACAGCGGATCGTCACAAGTGGGCGGAGTGTTGGGACAGATTCTCGGCAAGTTGTAACGGCCGCCGATCTCGATGAGTATCGTCGTGAAGGGGGCGCTCTTCGTCATCGTCGCTGCGTGCATCGCGGCGATCATGTTGCGGCGCACGCGCGGCTCGAGCGCCGATCCCGAGATAACGGGCTCCGTCACCTCGGAGCACGGCGAGATTGCGGCGCTCGACGCACTGCGCAAAGCGGGCNNACGATGTCACGAAGCCCACCGAGGTCACGTACTACCTCGACTTTCCCGACGCTGACTCTGCCAAGCGCGCTGCCGACGCCGTGCACGCCCTCGACTTCGACACAGATGTCATCGGCGGGCGCAGCGGCAACTGGGTGTGTATCGCCTCGAGGACGATGATCCCGGAGCAGTCCGCGATGCTCGAGACGACGAAGAAGCTCAAGGCGCTGGCCGCGTCGTTCGGAGGCCACTTCGATCGATGGGAGGCCGAGATCGCGCAGTGAAGGTCGGCGTTCGTGCTCCGCTGGCGCTTCGGTCTACCTGCCGCCATCTCCACGCACCCATGCCGAACCCCAGATGACCGAGCCGGTGTCCCGACTCCAGGAAGC
>PLMM01000174.1 GCA_003142495.1 Gemmatimonadota bacterium
TCGTTCTCGCGATCTTCGTCGTCCGCGACGATGAGCATCTCACCGTTGCGGATTGCTTCGATCGCCGATTGTATGGTCGCAAATGCCATTGTCAGTCCTGAGCCTGCTGGTATGGTGCAAGCATGCGTCGCGCGTACTTCCCGATCACGTCGCCCTCGATCTGCACGTGCTGCCCAGTGCGTAATTCGCCGAGCGTCGTGTGCGAGAGCGTGTACTCGATGAGCGAGAGCTGCCCGNNGGTGCGGGAGCTCGTTCACCGTGAGGCTCACCCCGTCGACCGTGAGTGACCCGTGCGGGATCATGAGCTCCGAGAGACCGTCGGGGAGCGCGAGATTCACGAGCAGCGCGTCACCCTGCGTCTCGATGTCGGTGACCGTCGCGACGCCATCGACGTGGCCGAGCACGAGGTGGCCGCCAAATCGCGATCCCGCGAGCATCGCGCGCTCGAGATTCACGTGGCGCCCCACTCCCCACTCGCCGATGGTGGTGCGCTCGAGCGTCGTCGTGACGGCGGCTACGGTGAACCAGCTCGGGCCGTGCTCGCGAACCGTGAGGCACGCGCCATCGAGCGCGATGCTCTCGCCGCTCGCGAGATCGTCGTAGCGGCAGCGCACGCGCAGCTCACGCCCCGCGGGCGTGAGCCGTAGCTGCTCGATCGTTCCGACATCCTCCACGAGCCCCGTGAACATGCGTGCGCTTCCATCGATCGAAGAGTGTCAGTCGCTCGAGGGCGGGGCGTACACGGTCATCGTGTCCGCGCCGATCTCGCGCCGCTCGAGCACGCGCCATCGGGGCGCGCGCGCGACTTCAGTAGGCGGGACGAAGGCGAACGCCCCAAGGGCACCCGCTCCGAAGATCGCCGACCCCTGAAAGATAACCAGACGATCGACCATTCCGGCCCCGATGAGGGCCCCTGCGAAGCGTGCGCCCCCCTCTACGAGCAGCGAACGCACGCCGGTGTCGCCGAGCGCATCGAGGACGGCGCGGAGCGACGAGCCGTGAATGACGCGGACGCCGAGCGCCTCGAGCGCCGAGATGCGGGCCGCGGGCGGCGAATCGGCGACGACCAGCGTCGGGACGTCGCGCGCGGTGGTCGCGAGCACCGAGGTTGTCGGCAGGTGCGCGGCGCGGTCAAAGACGACCCGCGTGGGCGCGACGCGCGGCGACGGCGCATCGCGAACGGTGAGCGACGGATCGTCCGCGAGCGCCGTGCCGATGCCGATGCCGATCGCATCGCTGCCGGCGCGCATCTCGTGCACGACTCGGCGCGAGTCATCGCCGGTGATCCAGCGCGAGTGACCGGTAGCGTCGGCGAGCGCGCTATCGAGGGAGACCGCGAGCTTGAGCGTGATCCACGGCCGCTGCTCGACGAACGAGTGAAAGAACGGCGCGTTGAGCTCGCGCGCCGCGCCGTCCTCGATCCCCGTCAGGACCTCGATCCCGGCCGCGCGCAGCCGCTCGACGCCGCCCGCGGCTTCCGGATTCGGATCGCGCGCCGCGATCACGACGCGCGCGACACCCGCGGCGACGATCGCATCCACGCACGGCGGCGTCTTTCCCGTATGCGTGCACGGCTCGAGCGTGACGTACACCGTCGCCCCGTTCGCGCGATCACCCGCTGCGCGCAGTGCCTCCACTTCCGCGTGCGCCGCGCCGAAGCGCGTGTGATGTCCCTCGCCAACGACCTCGCCATCGCGAACGACGACGGCGCCGACCAGTGGGTTCGGCGCCGTCTGCCCCCAACCTTTCCGCGCCAGCTCGAGCGCGCGACGCATGAACACCGCGTCGCTCGCGCTGCCGCTCGCATCAGAGACCAATGCGGATCCCGAGCGAGCCGTACGTGCGCGCGGCGCTCGCGTCGGTCGAGAAGGTGTTGAACGTCGTGACATTGCCGCCCGTCACGCGACCCACTTCCGCCACGAAGTGCGCGAGCAGGAGGTTGAACGAGAGATCCGCGAAGTAGTTCGTGCGCGTAGGCGAGATGTGCAGCGCGATCGGCGCGTTCGGCGTGTTGCCGTCCACATTGTACGTGAGCATCGCCTTCGTGTCGTACTTGTCCTGTCCGATGCCCGCCGCGAGCCCGAGGAAGAGGAGCTTCTTGCTGGCGGTGAGGCGCCACTGCTTCGTGCGGATCTTGTAGTCGCTGATGCTGACGGTGTTCCCGGCATTGTCCTCGCCGCTGAGCACAGCGGTTGGCAGGTCGCGAATCATGTACGACACGCCGACGCCGGGCAGCAGTAGCGACTCCTGGATGATGCCGAGCCGGCCGCCGAAGCCGATCTTCCACTTGTCGCTCTCCGAGCCGACGTGAATCGAGTGCTGCGAGTAGCTCGGCAGGTACGACACACTCACGAGCGCATCGATTCCGCCGATGTTCGTGAGGCCGATCGGAAAGCCCTTGAATAGTCCGATTGCGACATCTGCGGCGGGAAGGCCGACCCATTTGTCACTGCTCGGAATGTTCGTCGACACCGGAGCTCCCGGCTGCACCTGGATCTGGTCGACATTCGGGATGGTCGCCTTCATCACGTTCGCGCGCACGCCAACGGAGAAGTGTCCGAGCCCGCCGAGCGTACCTCCCTGCCCCAGCGTCGGATTGCCGCCGGCGACCCACGTGCCGAGCTGCATGTTCATGTAGTTGAACAGATCAGCGACCTTCTGGCACGCGTCGCCGCCCTGATGCGCGACGCCGACGATCGCGGGATCGCTGCAATGCGGATCGATCGACTGAGCGGGGAGCGCGGCTGCTGCGCCGAATGCGAATGCAACTACGAGCGAACCATGTTTGATGTCCATCGGTCCTCCAGAAGCGCTACGCAAAAATGACGGCCCCGGTACCGCGTCGCGTTTCACCGAGGACCCATGCGGGCACCCCCGCCACCGCGGCGTGAGCGATCACCGAGTCGGCGGCAGCAGCGTCCGCGAGCACTACCATTCCGACACCCATGTTGAAGGCGCGCAACATCTCCTTGCGCGCGACTCCGCCGGCCTTCTCGAGCGTGAGAAACTCATCAGGGATCGTCCAGCTCTTCGTGTTCACAACGGCATCGACGTCGCCCGGAAGCGCGCGAGTGAGATTTCCTGGAAGTCCGCCGCCCGTGATGTGCGCCATCGCGTGCACCGTGCCAAGCACTGGACTGAGCGCGGCGAGATAGGAGCGGTGCACGCGCAGCAGCACATCTGCCACCGTACCCTTCGCTCCCGGAAAAGTGTCATGCGGCCCGAGCTTCATTCGCTCGCTCACGATGCGCCGTGCAAGTGAGAAGCCATTGGTGTGAAGACCATTGCTCGCGAGGCCAATGAGCACATCCCCGCTGCGAACGCGCGCGGCACCGAGCACCTCGGCCTCCTCGACGCAGCCGACTACGAATCCGGCCAAGTCGTAGTCCGGCGGTGTGTAGACACCCGGCATCTCCGCGGTCTCGCCGCCCACCAGCGCGCAGCCGTTCTCGCGACAGCCGGCAGCGACGCCACGCACCACGGCTTCGACCACCGACGGCACGAGCGCGCCGAAGGCGACGTAGTCGAGGAAGAAGAGTGGTAGCGCCCCCTGCACCAGGATGTCGTTCACGCAGTGATTGACGAGATCGTGGCCGATCGTGTCGTGCACATCCGCATCGACGGCGAGCTTGATCTTCGTACCCACGCCATCCGCGCTCGAGACGAGTAGCGGCGAGCGCATCCCCTCGGGCATCTTGAACATCCCGCCGAAGCCGCCAAAGGCGCCGCGCGTTCCCGCCGTGAACGTCGACTCGACGAGCGACTTGATCCGATGCTTCGACTCCTCCGCCGCATCGATGTCGACGCCGGCCGATCGGTAGTCGAGCGGCGCGCTCACCCGACGACTTCCTTCTCGAACGCGACGAGTCTGCGGAACTCGTCGATGCGCTTGTCGAGATCGTCCTCCGTGATCTCGAAGAAGCGATCGACCGAGAAGCGCTCGACCGCGAACGAGCCCATCGCGCATCCGCACACGACTGCGCGGCGCATGTTTCCCTCGCTGATGTCATTGGTGCGCGAGAGATAGCCGAAGAAGCCGCCGGCGAAAGAGTCGCCCGCGCCCGTGGGATCGAAGACGCTCTCGAGCGGATACGCGGGTGCGAAGAAAATGCTCGTCGCACTGAACATGAAGGCACCGTGCTCGCCCTTCTTTATTATGACGTGCTTCGGCCCCTGCGCCATGATCCACTTCGCAGCCTTCACGAGATTCGTTTCTTCGGTGAGCTGGCGCGCCTCGCCATCGTTCAGCGTCACCATGTCGACTTCCGTGAGCAGCGCGAGCAAGTCGCTGCGCCGGCTCTCGATCCAGAAGTTCATCGTGTCGCACGCGACGAGTTTCGGCTTCCGCACCTGGCGCAAGACCTCGAGCTGCAGTCGCGGATCGATGTTGCCGAGGAAGACGTATGGCGTGTCGCGAAACTGCTCGGGAATCTTCGGCGCAAAGTGCGAGAAGACACCGAGCTTCGTCTCGAGCGTTTCAGCCGAGTTCAGATCGTGGCGATAGCGGCCCCGCCAGCGAAACGACTCGCCCTTCGCGTGCTCGAGCCCCGCGAGATCGACGCCACGTGCGGTGAGGCGCTCGAGCTTCTCGATTGGATAGTCGCTGCCGACGATGCCGACCACCTGCACCTTCGTGAGCAGGCTCGCTGACGCGGCGAAATATGTCGCCGAGCCGCCGATCACATTCTCGGCCTTGCCGAACGGGGTCTCGATGGAGTCGAGCGCGACGGATCCGACGACGAGCACTGTCATGGGGCGGCGGGTGAAAGTTGAAGAAGGTCGATCGTGTGCGGAGCTGCGTTCACATCCGGTCGGGTGCCGCGATCCCGAGCACCGCGAGTCCGTTGCGCAGCACAATGCGACTCGCCTGCGCGAGAAAGAGCCGCGCGTGCATGATCGCGGGCGGCTCGCCGAGCACATGATGCTTGTGATACCAGGTGTGCACCAGCTGCGCGGTCTCGAGCAGGTAGCTTGCCACGCGATGCGGCTCCAGCGCGTCGGCGGCACCCGCGAGCATCGGCGGGAAGTCGAGGAGCGCCTTGACCAGCGCGCGCTCCTCGGGCTCGATGAGCACATCGAAGTCGATGTCGCTCGCGGCGATCGACGCGGCGTCTATGGAGCCAACGCGGAAGATGCCGCAGAGGCGCGCGTGCGCCATCTGGATGTAATAGACCGGATTTTCCTCGGACTGCGCGCGCGCGAGGTCGATGTCGAAAACGAGCTCCGACTCCGCTTTGCGCATGGCGAAGAAGTAGCGCACCGCGTCCGCACCGACTTCCGCGAAAAGATCGTGCATCGTCACGATCGTCCCAGTGCGCTTTGAAAACTTCACCTCGACTCCGTCTTGCATCAGCTTCACGAGATTGTGCAAGACGTATTCGGGATAGCCATCGGGGATCTCGGGAGACAACGCTTGTAGGCCAGCTCTCACGCGCGCGGTCGTGCCATGGTGATCGGTTCCCTGCACGTTGATCGCGCGGGAAAAGCCGCGTCCCCACTTTGAGGCGTGATAGGCGACATCAGGCAGGAAATAGGTGTATGTCCCATCTCGCTTCCGCATCACACGATTCTTGTCGTCACCGAAAGCTTCAGTGCGAAGCCAAAGAGCGCCTTCCTCCTCGTATGTGCGCCCAC
>PLMM01000333.1 GCA_003142495.1 Gemmatimonadota bacterium
GCGTAGTGGCTAAACTGCAGCGAAGTAAATGAATCCTCCACCTCGACCGTGCTGAGAATCGTAATCCCGGCGGCCGTCAACGCCCCGATCAACCGGTAGAGCGACTCCCGAAAGTCTTCCCGAAATGCAGGTGCGAGCGCGATCTGAAAGCCGGAGAGCGAATCGATCACCACTCGCGTGGCGCTGATCTCATTCACCGCCTCCAGAATCTCGGCGAGCGTTTCGTCCACGGAGAGATCGAGGGGGCGAAGGTAGATCATCCTGAAATTTCTGGGGTCGATCATCGCCGCGATGTCGTGATTTCTCGCCTTCGCTCGTGCGAGGTACTCCTCGGGATATTCCTCGAAGACCACGATGACGACGCCCTCGCCCACGCGCAGCCCCTCCGCCGCGAACTGCGTGGCGAAGGTGGTCTTGCCGCTTCCCGCGGGGCCACCGAGCAACAGGGCATCGCCGGCTGGAATGCCGCCCCCCATCACCTCATCGAGCCCCGGCACTCCCGTGGAGAGCCGCACTGTAGCCGTTGTTCGGCGCTTGGTGTGCTGCTCGGGGATGCGCGGAAAGACCTGTATCCCCGCGTTCGTAATCCGGAACGTATGCAGGCCGGGCATCGGGGATCTGCCCCGAACCTTCACCGCCTGAAGCTTTCGCACCACCGAGTTGCGAGCGGTCACCTGCGACATCCAGAACACGCCGTCGGCCGCCGCATACGCGGCACTTCCTCGCTCCTCCTCGTCCGCGTCGCCGATGAGGAACGACGTCACCTCCCACGACACGAGATGCAGCGCGAGCCGCTGCACGAAGTTCTCGATGGACATTCGGGCATCGTGACTTCTGGCCGCGATTCTCCCGAGCACCGTCCGAAACGAGTCGATCACCACGAGTCCAGGCTTGGCGCGCTCGATCTCGTGCACGACGCGCTCGAGCACGACGCTCAAATCCCGCTCGAGTGCCTCGTCGCTCAGGTTCACGTAGCGGACCGCCGAGCCAAGCACCGCCGGATCGAAGAAATCGAACTCCTTCTGATACCGCAGCAACTTGATCGTGGGCTCGCCGAGCACGGTGAAGAAGAGCGCGGGACGCGCGGCGGTCGCGTTCGCGAACATGATCTGCTGGGCGAGCGTCGTCTTCCCGGAGCCTGCGTTCCCGGTGATCAGGTTGAAGGAATATTCGGGGAGCCCGCCCCCCAGCACCGCGTCGAAGCCTGGCACACCCGAGTGCATCGTCGGAATTCCGCCATTCGATGCGAGCTTGTGCGCATCCTCCGAGNNTGCTCCCTCGTTCACCTTCGCGTCAGGCATCGTTCGCGGAGCGACGAGTCCAACGACGATATTGATTCCGACGAATCGTCCGAGGAGCGCGAGCAGCGTTTCGAGCAGCGTCTCGAGCTCCTCGGCGGTCGCGGTGCTGTCGCCTCGCTTCGCGATCGAATTCACGGGCACACCCGCATGGCGCTGCTCATAGAGGTGAACCTCGAGTAGCGCGGGATGTGCAGTCCCGGCTTGCACGCGCGCGCGATTCACGAGCGCTTGCGCACTCGCGGCACCGAGCTCGATGGCGAGATCGCGATAGGTGTGTTCGCACGCCTCGAAGGCGACGACGTCGAGATCGGTAGGTGTCTTGCTGCGAACGGCGGCGCGGCCAACCAGCTCTCGCACGAGCCAGCGCGCACTTGGCGGCTCGCTCGACATGTCGTCGGAGATACGGGGAATGATCATGGAGCAAACCTGCCGGTGCTTGCCGACGCGCTTGTGGTATTGAGGTGGCAGCGCGTCTGACGAGGTGACGCACAGAACGGGTCGGGTACGTTTCCGTACCCAAACTCGCCTATCTCTGAGCGTAGACAAGTGTTCACGATTAAGCAACCGTGAATCTGCCTGCGTCGCGACATGCGCGTTGCAACGGCAATTGGAACGCGCGCGCGGCGCGCGGCGCTACACGTTGAACCGGAAGAGCATCGCGTCGCCATCGGCCACGGCGCGAGCGGTCGCACGCTTGGTGCCGGTCATATGCTCGGCGCACCTCAACGCGCTCGCGATCGCCGGCTCCTCTTCTGAGTATCAGTGAAGCGCGAGCTGGAAATAGCCAAACGCGAACGGGAGTGGCAGGACGAGGCCGTCAGAGACGCGTACCAGCGCAGCGCCCCCACCGCCCTGCGGCGCGAGGATCCATTTGCCGTCGGCGGACCAGCTCGGGGCCGTCACATCGACATCGGATGAGCCCCAGAGTATGCGCGCACCAGTTCCATCGCTGTTCGCAATCATGAGCGTCGAACCGCTCAGGTAGGCGATATGGGCGCCATCTGGAGCGTACACGGGAAACGATCCGTGCAAGCCGAGGGCGTGCACGGTCTTGGTGGCGACATCGATTGCCATGATGCCCTGCGGGTCGACGTCATACACCACAGTCGTCCCATCCGGCGACGGTGCGGGATGAGTAAAGTCGAAGGTGTTGGTCGGATCGCCGAGCTTCACGAGTCCGGTTCCATCTGCATTCATACGCCAGCCCGCCATGGCACCGTTATCGGACCGCGGGCCCGCGAAGTAGAGAAGGCCGCTCATGTCGGGTCGAGCCCATGCCAGGCCACCGAGCAGCGAAGCAGGTGCGGGGACCACGGGTGTCCGAACGCCGTCGAGCGATACGGCGGTGAAGATCACAGCGCCGTACGGATTACCTTCGTAGATCGTGACCCGATGGCCGTCAGGCGACCATTGCGGGAAGACCGAATAATCACTGACGCTGGTCAGCGTCTTGAGGCCTGTGCCATCCAGGTTCATGAGATACACACCGGTATACGGGCGAACGGCCACCAGTTGACCGGCGGGAACGACACTCGCCCGGGACGTATCGCGAGCCGTGCCGAACCGCACTTCGATCCCTGCCCGACCCTCAGTGGTAGCAGTTACGTGTCCCG
>PLMM01000034.1 GCA_003142495.1 Gemmatimonadota bacterium
ACTTCTCGCTCGTCTCCGCCGGCGGCGTGAAGACGTGGAAGTTCACGCTCGCCGTGCACAACCTGCTCAACTACCCGGTTGGCGCAATCGACGGCGCGACCTCAACGCCGTTCGACACCGTCGGCGTCTACGTCTTTTTCCCGACGTCGCCCTCAGTCGTGTCCCCCGCGAATTGTGGCTGCAGCGTGACCGTGCAGAACACGCAGGGCACAGCGAGCTTTTCCGGCATCAACCAGAAGTACTACTGGTACCACGACCGCCTCTCGGCGAAAGGCCTCGCTGGCGACAGCACGAAGAGCAACCCGACGTGGACGTTCACCGCGCCGTCCGCAGTGAACAGCTTCCGCTTCACCGTGTTGCTCAGCGCGCCCTGGCCGCGTGGCCTGCAGGCGCAGGACACGAGTTGGGCGGTGGCCTACAACCCGGCGGCCGACTCGCTCCCCGATGTCAACGCGTCGCCCCGGTGGAAGCGCATCGGTGTCGGCTACGGCGGTTCCGAGACGGCGTCCGCATCGACGGGACTGACGATGGTCGTCAACAACAGTTCGCGCGGCTCGGACGACGACATGTTCTTCTTTCGCTCGGACAACCTGAATCGCAGCGAGAACGCCTATATCGAGACGCGCCTCAAGTTGACGGCGGGCGGCAGCAACCCCGTGATGATCCTCGCGCTCGTCGACAGCGTCAAATTCGTCGGGCTCGGTATCGGCAACGGCAAAATCGGTATGGCGACGTTCAACTTCAACTCGTTCCAGTGGGAATGGCTTGCCGGCGGCACGATCTCGGTCACAACGAGCGCGGTGCACACCTATCGCCTCGGCAAATTCGGCGCGACGACCTCCACGGTGTACGTCGACGGCGTCGAGAAATTCTCGANNGTACTCGCAGTTCGTCGGCAGCCAGGCGGCGCACTTATCGACCTTCTTCGGCCCGACCGCGCAGGATGCAAATGCCGTGGCAGTCGTCAGTTACGTGAATTACGCCTTCCACGCCACGCCAAAGCCGTCACCCACCGGGCAACGTACGCCAAGGGTTGCAACGTTTTAGCTCAAGCCTCGTCTTTGTAGTAGCCTGCACGACACTAGGACTCATGAGCGACCGCACTTCCGAAGCCGTACCCACCGAGATCCCGCCGCGGCGCCGTCCCTGGACGACGCCGCAGCTGGTCGTTCATGAATCGATGATGGTGCTCACACAGCAGTTCTTCGGCGTGCCGTCCGCCCCCAAGATGCTTCTGGGCCTCGCGCAAATCTCATGTGTCGTCGGATCGGGCGTCGGCTGCGGTTGAGCGACAGAGCGAGCCGCCACCCGGCGACGTGAGCTCGTCGGCCGCCGCCTCGCCGCCCTCGCAGCTCACCCCCCCGGCCGCGACGCCGTGGCGGATCGGTCCCGTAGACATTATTGCTTCCGGAGCCAACGCGCTCCTGCATGACGCCCCTAGCGGCGCGCAGCTGCGCGTCACGGGCACCCGCCTCTCCCGCGACGCGCACTACGACACCGCCCCTCGCGACGCACGCATTCGCCTGGTGCGCGCCGGCGCCATGATCGCGTTGCGCGCGCGCGGACTCTATCAACTCCACGCCTCCGCCGCCGTCGACCCGCGCGGCATCGCCTGGCTCTTCGCGGGGCCGAGCGGCGTGGGAAAGTCCACGCTGGCGTATGCGCTCGCTCGTCAGGGATGGCAGATACTCGGCGACGACGGCGTGGTGCTCGAGCCAAAAAAACACGGTGCCACCCTCCACGCCTGGCGCGAGCCACTGCAGGTGAGCAGCTGGCTCGAATCCGAATTTCCGGAGATCAGCGCGCGCCGCCATCTCGAGAGCACGAACGATCCGCGGAAGCGCATTCCGATGCCCGCCGACACAGCGAGGCACGCTCCCCTGGGCGCGATCATCTTTCCGCGACGAGCGGCAACCGACGCGCTCACGCCAATGTCGCAGACGATGGCACTCGCGGAGCTCATCATGCAGTCTTCCCAGGTATTGCTCGCCGACCACGAAACCCCGCGTCACTTTGCGCGACTCCGCGATGTCGTGGCTATGGTGCCATCGTTTCGCCTCGAGCACACGCAGAAGCAGCTGCATGCGATCGCGGACACGCTGCGAGACGCGAAGCTGTAATGCGCTATCGAGCCATCGACGAAGCGCTCGTGGCGACGCTGTCCGATGGCGCGGTGCTGCTGAATCTCCAGACGAAGCGATATTTCTCGCTCAACGAAACGGGGACGCGGATCTGGGAGCTCGTGCAGCAGACGGCTGAAGAGGAAACGATCGTCGCGACGATGCTTCGCGAGTACGAGGTGGATGAAGCCATGGCACGAACCGAGGTACGACGCATTCTCGATGAGCTCATCGATGCGCAGCTCATCGTGCCCGTATGAAGCGCCAGCGAACGCTCCGCCGAGGTGCGCGGACGATGTGCGGTGTCGCGGCGGGGATCGCGATCGCGAGCTGCAGCGATGCGACGTCCGCGAAGCCGCTGGTGGTTCCGGCGTTCGTCGTGGTGGGTGACACGGCGGGAAGTGCGCAGCTGTATCGAGTGGAGGGCGGCGTGATCACTCGGCTTTCGACGACGTCCGGCAACGATGTGGACCCGAGGAGCGCGGCGGGGCGGATCGTGTTTTCGACGGACAGGGATGCGAATTACGAGGTCTATATTGAAGACATTGCCGCGACAGTGTCTCGTCGGGTTACGAATAGTATCGCTCAAGATGACCATCCAGCGCTCAGTCCCGACGGACTTACTATTGTCTTCGTGAGCAATCGAAGCGGCACTCCGCGGCTCTGGAGCATCCCCGCCCCCGCGCTCGACGCGACCGCCTTCGACGCGCCGGCGGCGCTCGCCACTGGCTCGGACACCGCGATTCCGGAAGGCGCTCCAGCCTGGAGTCCGGACGGAACGAAGCTCGCCTTCAACTCGACGCGCGCCGGCACCTCGCAAATTTTCACGATCGATGCAGCGGGCGGGACGGCGGTGCAGGTGACGAACGAAGTCGGGGGCGCATTCAATCCGGCGTGGAGCGCGGTCGGCGGCACCATCATCTACACGTCGGCGACGGGCTCGCTGCATCTGCGGAAGGTGAAGCTCTCGAGCGGCACCGCGAGCGACTTCGCGACGGACTCGCTCGATCTCGCGGGCGCCTCGTGCGATGCGAATGCGTGCATCTC
>PLMM01000067.1 GCA_003142495.1 Gemmatimonadota bacterium
GCCAACGATCGGCGCTGGGCGGCTCGCTGGTACTCGCGTGGCGAAAGTCGTCATGGGGTCCTCGACGAGTCTGAGACGGAGACACCGTCAGCCGAGCACGTCCTCGATTGAACTGGCCTCACTCTCTCAATCGGAAACGCCCAACGCGACAGGACACGTGCGACGCGGCCACGCCGCTAATTCGTCGAATCCCCCATGCGCCGCAGCTGGCGCAGACGCCTTCGCTCCGCCGGCGCGAAGCCCTTCTCCTGCCGATGCTGCCGCAACTGATCGACTTTCTTGCGCAGCCCCTCCTGGAGCGTCGCGTACTTCGCGCGCTGCACCGGCGAGAGAAAGCGCGCGAGGTCGCGTTGCTCACGCGCGAACACGTCGAGCCGCTGCTTCTGCACATCAACGAGCTCGTCGAGCATCCGCGCGACGGTACTCTGATCGGCGAGCGAGTCGCGCAGTACCTCTGCGCGTATCGTCTGCCGCGCCTCACGATCGCGCTGATTGAGCGTGCGCCGCTCGCCCTCGTACTTGCGATTGACCTCGCCGAGCTGGCGCATCTGCCCGTCCGTCGCGCCGAGCGTCTGCTGCACGACCTCGAGCACGCGGCGCTGTAGCGCCTGCACGAGCGGGCGCTGCGCACTGTCCGCCCCGCCCTGCGCGCGCAGCGGTGCCGCGAGCGCGCACACGAGCGCGAGCATCACCATTCGAGCGCGCATCATGAGCCTCCCGCGGACTGATCATCGAGCGTGGCGCCGAGCGGATCGATTCCCGATGCGGGCTCCGCGTCGGGCACCGCCGACATTCCATCGAGCGACGCCGTGAGCGTGCGCACGTCATCGTCCGAGAGATCGGAGAGATTGTCGAGCACGTCCGCGCTCGGCGTCGCGACGTGCTGCGGAGCGACCGCCACCCGCTGCTGCGTCGCCGGCGCTGGCACTGGAGCCACGATCACCTGTTGATGCGAGGAGTCGATCGTGTGCGGGCGGACCGTGTGCACCACCGCAATCTCGGGCGGCGCACTCCGCCCGCGCGTTGCGACCACATAACCCGCCGCACTCACCGCCAGGAGCGCCGCCGCCGCAATCGCGAGGCGCCGCGGCGTCGACCATCGCGCGGACGCCCCCGACGATCCGCTGCGCGCTGACGCGGGCACCTGCGCCCGCACCGCCGCCGCGATCCGCTGCGCGTCGACCACCGGTCCGCGCATGAGCGCCGGCCGCAGCGCCCTGAGCAGCGTCAGCTCCTCGGCGCACTCCTCGCACTCGGCGACGTGCGCCTCCACGGCCAGCTGCATCTCTGCGCTGAGCCGCCCGCTCACGAGCTCGGGTAGCAGATCCCGCATCTCTCCATTCGTGCACTCAGTCATCGATCGATTTTCTCCCTGATGGCCCGCACGGCGTTGTGATAATGCACGCGCGCCGCGCCTTCCGTACTGCCCACCGCGATCGCGATCTCCTTGTACGACAGCCCCTCCGTTACACGCAATGTGAAGATCGAACGCTGCATCGGCGACAGCGTTTCCACTGCCGCACGCAGCCGCTGCTCGGTCTCCGCCGCCACCGTCCCCTCGAGCGCATCCGACGAGCTCACGATGTCGCCGTCCTGAATCTCGACGTGCAGTTTCGCTCGCTTCCGGCCACGCTGCCGATCGCGGAGCAGATTGCGCGCGATCGTCAGCAGCCACGTGCGAAAGGTGCTCTCGCCGCGAAAGGAATCCAGCGACCCGAACGCGCGCACGAACGTATCCTGCACGACCTCCTCCACCTCGTCACGCTCGCCCAGGCTCGCCACAAAGCGCGCGATCCCCTGCGCGTGGCGCTCCACGAGCAACGTGGCCGCACGCTCTTCCCCGCCTCGCCACCGCGCGATCAGCGCGACGTCGTCCGGTGCGAGCTCGCTCGGTGAGTGGTCAGTCATGCGGTCACAAAATGAGACGCTGTCGTTCCCGGGACGTTAAGGGCCGCTTCGGACGCTCTTTCAAGGGGTGCGCAGAGCCCCACAACGCATCAACTTAGACGAGTGGGCGTTCCCGCCCGGCACCGCACGCGCTCGTCCTTCCATATCAGTTGAGCCCTTCCATGACCGACGCAGTCATCGTCGACGCAGTGCGCACGCCGATCGGCCGTCACGGCGGTGCGCTCGCCCGCGTCCGCCCCGACGATCTGGCCGCTGTTCCCCTCCGCGCCCTCCTCGCGCGCACCGGCATCGATCCGGCATCGATCGATGACGTCCTCCTCGGCGCCGCCAATCAGTCCGGTGAGGACAACAGAAACGTCGCGCGCCTCGCCCTCCTGCTCGCCGGCCTCCCGATCACCGTCCCCGGCCAAACCGTCAATCGCCTCTGCGGCTCCGGCCTCCAGGCGATCGCGAGCGCCGCGCACGCGATCAAGTCCGGCGAAGGGAGCTGCTTCCTCGCCGGCGGCGTCGAGAGCATGACGCGCGCGCCATGGGTCACGCTCAAGCCCGACACCGCCTTCGCGCGCGGCGCGCCCGCCGTCGCCGACACCACGCTCGGCTGGCGCTTCCCCAACTCGAAGCTCCCGGCCGAGTGGCTGATCTCGATGGGCGAGACTGCCGATCTCGTCGCGAAGCGCTGCAACATCTCGCGCGAAGATCAGGATCTCTTCGCCGCGGAGAGCCAGCGCCGCACCGCGGCGGCCGTCGCGGCGAAAAAGTTCGACGATGAGATCGTGCCCGTCACGGTGCCCGGCGCCAAGGGAGATACCGTAGTCTCGCTCGACGAGCATCCGCGCCCCGACGCTACCATTGAGAAGCTACGCGCGATGAAGCCCGCCTTCGCGAAGGACGGCACCGTCACCGCCGGCTCGGCCAGCGGAATCAACGATGGCGCGAGCGCGGTACTCGTGATGTCATCCGATGCCGCAATGCGCGCAGAGATGCGCCCATTTGCGCGCGTCGTCTCGAGTGCCGTCGCCGGCGTCTCCCCCGAAGTCATGGGGCTCGGCCCGATCCCGGCCACACGCCTCGCGCTCTCTCGTGCTGGCCTCACCATCGATGACATGGATCTCATCGAGCTCAACGAAGCGTTCGCATCGCAGGCGCTCGCGTGCATGCGCGAGCTCGGCGCCGATCCCGCACGCGTCAACGTCAACGGTGGCGCGATCGCGCTCGGCCATCCGCTCGGCGCATCGGGCGCGCGCATCGTCACGACGCTCGTGCACGAGATGCGCCGGAGCGGTGCACGCTATGGGCTCGCGACGATGTGCATCGGCGTCGGACAGGGGATCGCCATGATTGTCCAACGCATCGCGGAATGACCGCTGGCGCGCGACCGCTGTTGATCGGGCATCGCGGCGCGCCACGCGAGCGCCCCGAAAACACCCTTCCCTCCTTTCTCCGCGCGCTCGAGCTGCAGGCCGATGGGATAGAGCTGGACGTGCATTGCACGAAGGATCGCATCGTCGTGGTGCATCACGACGCGATCCCGCGGGCGACACCGCCGTCGGGGATGCTCGCGGGCAAACGCATCGACGCGCTCACTTTCGACGAGCTGCAGGGCTTCTCGGTGCGAGGGCTCGCGCTCATCTCGACGCTCGCCGAGGCGCTCGCAGTGATCAAGGGGCGCGCGGATGTTTTCGTCGAGCTGAAGGGCGAGGCGATCGAGCACGAGGTGATCGCGGTCATTCGCGGATCGATCGCGCCCGCTCGCTGCGCCGTTCACAGCTTCGACCATGCGCAGGTGGCGCGCGCCCGTGCGCTGGCGCCGGACATTCGCGGCGGCATCCTCTTCGATCGCGCCATCGTCGATCCCGTTGCCGCGATGCGCGCCGCCGACGCGCTCGATGTGTGGCCGAGCCACGAGCACGTGAGCGAGGGGTTCGTGCAGCAGGTGCACGAGGCGGGCGGTCGGGTCATACCATGGACCGTCAACAAGGCGGCGCAGGCGGTTGCGCTCGCTGCGCTCGGTGTGGATGGGCTCTGCACGGACTTTCTCGCCGTTTTGCGCGCCGCGCTCTGACATTTCCACGAGGCCGCACCGCTGGCGTCACTCTGGTGCCCTCTCTACGTTCCACAGTTCATCGATCTTCACGTTCAGCGGAGGCACCTCCAGCAATGCGCATCGTCGTATTCGCGGCGGCTCTATCCGTGCTCGCATGCACACCAGCGAAGGGGAGCCCGACTCCCTCGCCGAAGGTGGTAGCGGCCGGAGACAGCGTCAAACCAATGAAGGAAACGAAGGACACCTCGATGGCAGGACCGGGCGCGACGTCGCTTCCAAATGCCGATCCGTTCCCGAGCACCTATAGGCCGTTCCCCTCGAAGACGACGGTCATCAAGAACGTCACGATTCTGACGGCGGCCGGCCCTCGCATCACCAACGGCGCAATTCTCCTGAAGGACGGCAAGATCGAGTCGGTTGGCGCGAGTGTGACGGCTCCGTCTGACGCAGTCGTGATCGATGGCGGCGGCAAGTTCGTCACGCCGGGCTTCATCGACGTGCACTCGCACCTCGGTGTCTACGCCGCGCCCGGTGTCGAGGCGAGCAGCGACGGCAATGAGGCGACGCGTCCCGTAACCGCGTACGTCTGGGCCGAGCATTCCGTCTGGCCGCAGGATCCGCAGTTCCCGCGCAACCTTGCGGGCGGCATCACCACGCTCCAGGTGCTCCCCGGCTCCGCGAATCTGATCGGCGGCCGCAGCGTCGTGCTCAAGGTGGTGCCCGCGCGCACCGTGCAGGGGATGAAGTTCCCCGGCGCGAAGTACGGACTCAAGATGGCGTGCGGCGAAAATCCGAAGCGCGTGTACGGCAGCAAGGGCGGCCCGCAAACGCGCATGGGCAACGTCGCCGGCTATCGCACGGCGTGGATCGAGGCCGAGCAGTATCGCCGCAAGTGGGACAAGTGGAACGCCGAGCACAAGGGCGATCCGCCGGCGCGCGATCTCAATCTCGAGACGCTTGCGGAAGTGCTGCGCGGCAACATCCTCGTGCACAACCACTGCTATCGCGCGGACGAGATGGCGCAGATGATCGACATCTCCCACGAGTTTGGCTACAAGATTCGTGCGTTCCATCACGGCGTCGAGGCGTACAAGATCGCCGACCTGCTCGCGAAGGAAGGAATCGGCGCCGCGATCTGGGCCGACTGGGGCGGCTTCAAGATGGAAGCACTCGACGGCATCCGCGGCAACATGGCGCTCGTGAATCAGGCCGGTGCGAAGACGATCGTGCATTCCGATGATCCCTCGGGCTCGCAACGGTTGAATCAGGAAGCGGCGAAGGGGATCGAAGCCGGCAAGGAGCTCGGCATCGACATCTCCGAGGATCAGGCGATCAAGTGGCTCACGATCAATCCGGCGTGGGCGCTCGATCTCGATTCGAAGATCGGCTCGCTCGAGCCGGGAAAGGATGCGGACGTCGTGCTCTGGTCCGGCGACCCGTTCAGCGTGTACACGCGCGCCGAGAAGGTGTGGATCGATGGCGCCATGCTCTACGATCGGGACGACGTGCGTGAGCAGTGGCGCACGGACTTCGAACTCGGCTTCGTTCCGCAGGTTGGAGGTGCCCAGTGAAACAGTCAATGAATCGCGCGCTCGTAGTCGTTGCGCTGTGCGCGGTCGCGAGCACGCTCGGCGCGCAGACGATCGCGATCACGGGCGGCAAGGTCTATCCGGTGAGCGGCCCGCCGATCGAGGGCGGTACGGTGCTCATCCGCAACGGGAAGATCGCAGCGGTCGGCAAGGACATCGCGATACCGAGCGACGCCGAGAAGATCGATGCGACGGGCAAGTGGGTGACGCCGGGGCTCGTGAACTCGAGCACCTCCGTCGGCCTGGGTGACGTCGGCTTCAGCGGCGGCCCGCGCGAGCTCGGCGCCAAGGGGCACGACGGCATCGCCGCGAGCTTCCAGGTCTGGCTCGGCTACAACACGCAGTCCGTGATGATCGCGCCCGCGCGCGAGGGCGGCGTCACGAGCATCATGATCAATCCGCAGGGCGGGCTCATCTCCGGCCAGGCGGCGATCATTGACATGAGTGGCGCGCTCGGACTTAGCGACGTGATCGTGAAGGCGCCGGCCACAATGATCGCGCAGATCGAAGATGATGACGGCGCGAAGGTCGGCGCCGCGGGCGAGCTGCTCGGCAAGCTGCGCGATCTGATCGAGGACACGAAAGCGTACTCGCGTCGCAAGGCGGACTTCGAGCGCGCGCAGACGCGCACGTTCACCGCCACGCGCAGCGATCTCGAGGCGATGATTCCCGTCGTCGAGGGACGCGAGGTGCTGACGATCATCGCCGACAAGGCGAGTGAGCTTCAGGCCGTGATCGCGCTGCAAAAGGAGTTCAACCTGAAGGTCGTCATCGCGGGTGGCGCCGAAGCGTGGATGCTCGCCGACAAGATCGCGGCGGCGAAGATCCCGGTGCTCACGGGCGCGATGAACAACATTCCGGGCAGCTTCAACACGCTCGGCTCGCGGCAGGAGAATGCGGCGATGCTGCGCAAGGCGGGCGTGCAGGTCGGCATTATCGGTAACGCCGGCGGCGGTGACGAGGACATGTTCAACGTCCGCAACATTCGTTACGAGGCGGGGAACGCGGTGGCGTACGGCATGTCGTGGGATGACGCGCTGCGCGCGATCACGCTCGCGCCGGCCGAGATCTATGGCGTCGCCGGCTCGGTGGGCTCGCTCAAGGCGGGGACGGAAGGCAACGTCGTGATCTGGAGCGGCGACCCGTTCGAGTTTGCCTCGCGCGCGGAGCAGGTGTTCGTGCGTGGAAAGAAGATCGATACGCCGTCGCGTCAGGACATGCTAGCGAAGCGCTACAAGACGCTCCCGCCGAAGTA
>PLMM01000326.1 GCA_003142495.1 Gemmatimonadota bacterium
GACGTGACACGCATCGATCGCGTCTACATCGCGGCGCATCGTCGCGATCTGCGGCTCACGCGCATCTGCGTGGCCAGCGTGCGCCAATGGTATCCCGACATTCCGATTTTCCTGCTCAAGGATGAGGTGAACGGCGCCTTCTGCACGAGGGAGATCGAGGAGCTGTGGAACGTGAAGCCGTGGCCCACGGAGGCACGCTCGTTCGGGTGGGGCTTCATCAAGCTGGAGCCGCTATTCGACACGCAGAAGTTGCGATATCTCATTCTCGATTCGGACATCGTGTTCCTCGGCCGCGTGATCGATGCGCTCGAGCGCTTCGATGCCGACTTCGTCGTGCAAGAGGAGCTGCAACCAGCGTCCGATGTGCCGAACCTCTACTTCGATCCGCAAAAAGTTCGCGCCACGATCAACCCCGCATTCACCGGGCCCGCTTTCACCTTCAACTCCGGCCAATACGTCGCCACCTCCGGGTTGATCTGTCGGGCGGACTTCGGGAAGCTGGTGGCGTGGTCGGAACCGCGGCGTGTCACGCATCCCGAGATGTTCAATCCTGGCGATCAGGGCGTGCTGAACTACGTGGTGCTGGAGAAGGTTGCCGCGGGATCCATTACCGTTGCGCGCACTCCGTTCATGAAGTGGGGGAAGGCGGAGATGGCGGAGTTCGATGTCGCGCGACTCGATGCGGATTCCCCGTATCCGTACGTCATCCACTGGGCCGGATTGAAGCAATTGCGGCATCGCAGAATGCTTCGGGCAGACATTCTGCGGCACTTCGAGCGGGCCTACTACGCTCGGCTGGCGAATGGATCCGCGCGACTGGCCGCGCGGCTCGTCGCCGCCGATGTCGAGCGCTGGTACGGGCGCGCGGCGCGACTCGCTCGNNCTCTCGGAGATCAGTGGCGGCTGGAGCGGCTTCAACGCCGCCATCTTCGCGAGCCTCTCGCGCCACTACTCGCTCGAGTACGTCGGTCCGATCTCGCCGCCCGAGGACGTCGCGGCGAAGGTCGGCTCGAAGCTTCGGCGCCTCGTCGATATTCCAGGAAGCTTCCAGTTCTTCTCCGCGCAGCGCCTCGAGCGCATTGCGCGCGAGATCACCAACGCGGTGGATTCTCGCGCCGTAGTGGATTTCTTTCACGGCTCCACGCCGTGGGTCGCCTTCGCGCCGCAAATTCCCTACGCCTGTTATCTCGATGCTTCCTTCTCGACGTACATCTCCGTCTACCACGATCGCTCCACCTTCGATCGGGCTGACGTCGAGCGCATCGATGGGCTCGAGGCAGCATGGTTGAGCAGGGCGTCGCGCATCTTCTTTTCGTCGGCCTGGGCACTCGAGGAGACGTCGCGCACCTACGCTCTCGACCGAAGCAAAATGTGCGTGGCCGGCCTCGGCGGACACCTGCCGATTCCTTCCAGCGACGTGTATGCGGGCGGGCATGAATTTCTATTCCTGTCGCTCGACTTCGAGGGGAAGGGCGGGCAACTGTGCGTGGATGCATTCCGCGAAGTGCGGCGCGCAATTCCCGGCGCGCGCCTTCGCATCGTCGGTGCGAAGCCTCCCGCTCGCGTGCTTCGCACACACGGAATCATCTACGAAGGGCTGCTGAGCAAGTCGATCCCGGCCGAGCTGCAGCGATTGCAATCGATACTCGCGACGTCGTTCGCGCTGGTCCACCCCACCGTCAAGGATGCGACACCGCAGGTGATCGTCGAGGCCGCGTACCACGGCTGCCCGGCCGTCGCTCCGAACAGCTTCGGTATTCCGGAGATGATAGTGGACGGCGTCACCGGATGGCTCGTGGCGTCGCCGCCGACGAGCACCGAGCTCGCCAAGCGGATGCTGTGGATGTTCGAGCATCCGCTCGAGTACGGGGCGATGCGTGCGGCCGCGCGCGCCCGTTCGCTGCAGCACTTCACGTGGCAACAGGTGGGCGATCGCATCGCGGCGGAGCTCGCGCCGGTGCTCGCATGAAGCGCGTGCTCTTCATCGGCTACCTCGGCCGAGGGCAGACGTCGGGGATGCGGGCGCGGGCGCTCGCGCGCCTGGGCTACGATGTGGCAACCGTCGAAGCGGGCGGACTCTGGAGCGGCGTGAGCTACCTCACGCGGCAGCTCGAGCAGCTGAGCGCGAGCGGCGTCCGTATAGACCGGCTCAATGCGGCGGTGCTCGAGGCGGCGGCGCGGCACAAACCGCAGATCGTGTGGGCGGAGAAGCAGGAGTATCTTCGGGCGGACACGATTCGGCGGCTTCGCTCGATGGGCGCGTTCGTCATTCACTACAATCCCGACCCGTATTTCTCCCTCTCGTGGAAGCGCACGCGACTCGCCGATGAGTGCGTGGGCGTGTATGGAGCGCTGATCGTCACCAAGCGATACGAGCTCGCCGAATACGCGAAGCATGCGACCGGGCGAATCGTGTACTCGCCGCTCGGATACGATCCGATCGGCCATGCGCCCCCGCCCTCGCCCGCGGTCAATCCGCGCGAGAAGGTCGTCTTCGTTGGCGGATGGGAGCCGCGGCGCGAGCGACTGCTCGCCGCGGCATCGGCGCAGACGCCGGACGTGGCGGTGTGGGGCTACGGCTGGAACATCGCGCAGCGCTCTCGTCTCGATCCCCTCCGCGCCCTTCGGCTCGGGAGACTCACGCCCGGCCGCAGCCTGTACTTCGGCGCTCCTCACGCGGAGCTCGCGCCGGCGCTGCGAAGCGGCGAGGGCGGGAATGGCGAGATCTACGAAGAGCGCTACGCGGCCGTCGTCGCGGGCTCTCGCATAGCGCTGGGATTTCTTCGCGAGCTCAACCCCGACCAGCACACCACACGCACCTTCGAGATTCCGGCTATTGGCGGCTTCATGCTCGCGGATCGCACGGACGATCATCGCGAGTTCTTCGAGGAAGGGAAGGAAGCTGAGTACTTTTCGACGGATGATGAATACCGCGACAAAGTCGGCTTCTATCTGGCGCACGAGCCCGCGCGCGCGCGCATCGCGGCCGCGGGGCATCGCAGATGCATCACGTCCGGCTACTCGTATGACGATCGCATTCGCGCGGCCATGGCCGAGCTGAAGCTGTGACGATCGCGGTCGCAACGCACACGCCTCGTGAGGATCGCAGCCAGCCGATGCTGCGTGCGCTGGTGCTGATCGCGATGGCGCTGCCGCTCGCCGTCGCCACCGTCGTGCACTCGCCGGTTCCATTCGAAACGCGCGTCGAGGCCGCGTTTCTCTGGATACTCTGCCTGGTGCCGGGGCTCCTGCACGTGAGCGCTCCGGCGAGCCGGCGGCGCCCGATTCCCTTTCTACCAATGATCGGCCTGCTGTATGGCCTCTACTATGCACTCGGCGCCGCGCTCGGCACGTACAACCAGCACTACAAGATCACGCTTTCGCCCTCGCGGGACTACGACGACGCGGTGTTCGTGGCGCTCTACGGCTGGCTGTCGTTGTCGTTTGGCTACATCGCCGGGCGGCTGCTCGTGACCCGGGAGAAGCCGTCGCGCGATATCGATGTGCCCGATGTGATTCAGCGCCGCTACGGCGCGATGCTCATGGTGGCCGGTCTCCTTCTCGAGTCGTTTCGGCTCGTGACCAATGTGCCGGTGGAGATCGCCGGCATTCTGAAGTTCATCAGCACGCTAGGCTGGTTCGGGAGCGGCCTCCTCATCACGCTGCTCACGCAGCGACGCCTCAACTTCGCGTACCGAATGCTCACCTACGCCGGCGTCGGCGCCTTTCTGCTCATGGCCATCGGGAGCGGGTCGGTGGCGAACGCCGCTTTCTACGGGGCGGTGGTGTTCACGTGCGCGTGGATCGGCCTCGGGCGCGTGAAGAGCTCATGGATTGTCGCCGGCGCGCTCGGCTTCGTCACGATCAT
>PLMM01000156.1 GCA_003142495.1 Gemmatimonadota bacterium
CGGCAATGCGACGTAATCCTGCTGGAGAGTGGAGGCAGCCGCGCTGAGCCGGAGATTCTCGCTCTCAATGTTGGTGATACGACCGGGGATGTCTACGCCGGACTCGGCGCTGCCCGCCACAGAGCGCTCGGCGGCACCGCTCATCTATGGAACAGCGCGTTACAGGGGGCGATCGGCGCGAAGTACGCACCCCTCGATGCGCCTGACTTCGAGCCGCGACCTGGGCGTGAGTACAGCGGCTGGCCGTTCGGAGTCGGCGAGCTCTGCGCGGACTACGAGCGGGCGCAGCGCATCTGTGGGCTCGGCCCGTTCGCCTACGACGCCGAGTCATGGATGCGGCCGAGCGTGAAGTCGTGGACGGGGATGGGCGGGGAGCTCACGTCGCGCGTCTATCAGCTCGGCACTCGCGACGCACTGCTCGCGCCGCTGCGTGCGTCGCTTGCAGGCGCGACGAATGTGCGTGTCTGCTCGCATGCGACTGCGATCGGCTTCGACACGAACAGTTCTGTGCGACGCGTCTCCGCAGTCAGTGTGGCTACGCCCGGTGGTCCGCGATGGAGCGTGCGCGCAAAGTGGATCGTGCTCGCCGCCGGCGCCGTGGAAAACGCGCGGCTGCTGCTCGCGTACAATGAGGCACGAAGCATCACGGGGGATGGCGCGGAGTGGGTGGGGCGGTGCTTTATGGAGCATCCGCGCGACCGGTCGCTCACACTGCGTCCGCGTTCGCCGACTACGATCGCGAGCGCGGGCTTCTATGGTCTGCAACGCGCGGCGGATGGCACGTGGATCGTCGGCCGTCTCGCGATCGTCGATGCGGCGTTCGATAGCGGTGCGCTGCTCAACGCGTCGGCGACTCTCTTTCCGCGCGCGACGCGTGTGCGCGAGCGATTGCGCGCGACGCTTCCCGCGCTCGCTGCGCGCTGGCTTCCGGAAAGCGGGCACGAATGGTCGGTACGCCGCTCCGCCGCGAGCCGAGTCGAGGCGTTCGATCTTCTGCTCAACGTCGAGCAGTCCCCGCACCCGGACAATCGCATCACGCTGAGCCATCGGCGCGACTCGCTCGGTGTGGCGCTCCCATCGTTAAACTGGGAATGGCGCGCCGATGACCACGCGCGGCTCCGGCGCGTGCGCGAGCTCGTCGCGAGAAATCTCGCGAGCATCGGCGCGGTGACGATCGATGCTGATGCACGGCCGGATCCGAACGCGCACCACCACGCGGGGACGACACGCATGCACGACGAGCCGAGACGAGGCGTGGTCGATCGGCATGGCAGAGTGCACGCCATGGACAATCTATATGTGGCCGGCGCATCGAATTTCCCGACCGCCGGCTTCGCGAATCCCACGCTGACGATCGTCGCGATGTCGCTCCGTCAGGCGAGACATCTGGTAGACGTCGCGTGTGGCTGACCTTCGCTGTCACCAGTCAGTCGCGTGCTCCTTTCGCGGGCGCCACCATGCGCGCCGGATCGACGTGAAAGCGGCGCCACACGGCATCGGTGCGACTGCTGCGCGGAATCTCGGCGGCCGTGAGAGTGCTGAACAGCACGAAGAGATCACCGTCGCCGGTCGCCGCACGCTCCATGTACGCCACGGTCCGCGCTGTGTCGTTCACGCCGAGGTATGCTAAGGAATCCGCACGCAGGAAACTCGACGCGACTGCAAAGCGGCGGTTACCGAAGCGACGATAGGTACCTGCTGGTAGCCAATCAGGATTGACGTACGAATGCGGCAGACGGAGCATCGGTTGGATCGGCCTCATCCCCGAAGTTCATTGCCGAGATAAGACCGCTGTGCATCGTGAACACGTGCAGAACCTCGCTGTCCGAAAGAATATTTCCTTGAAGGCTCTTGACGAGTTGGTGCACCCTGACGCGTGTCTTGCCTCCGTCGTCCTCGGTCATTGCAAGCGGTTCGACATGGGGATCGAACTCGTCCCATTGTCGAGTCCAGTAGGCGCGGATCTCTTCTTTTCCGACAACCTTGCCGCCCTCCGAAGCTTTGGGCCAGCTCACGTCTTGCGTCATCAGTGCCAACGCACCGTCGATATTCCGCGTGTTGAATGCGGAATATGCCTGCTCAATAATGGTGTTGGTGTCTTTCATCGATCCTCGAAAGCTCATGGCCTTCGCTAGTGCTGTAGCCGTCGATTGAGCGGCTTGTTGAGCAGCAGCGCGAGCACTCCGCCGACGCCAGCGATCGCCGCCTCCATCGCCCAGAACATCGCAGGCGTCATGTGCTCGTAGAATCCGCCGATCCAGCCGATGAGGATGTTGGAGATGAAGAGCGTGAGGAAGACGCAGCCCATCAGCGTCGCCTTGAGTCCCGCCGGCGCGGCGCGTGAGACGAGGGCGAGTAGCGTCGGCCAGTAATAGAGGAAGGCGACGCCGAGGAGGAAGTCGTACATGATCGGGTAGATCACGTTCACGCGATCGCTGATCGTGCAGCCGATGAAGAGCAGGAGGTTGGCCGCGCAGGCCATGAACGCGCCCGTGGAGATCTTGATGATCTCGTTCGGCTCTCCGCCTCGCGAGTCCTGCCACTTCCAGACGATGATCAGGATCGGCACGAAGGCGATGCTGATGAACGGATCGATCGAGTTGAACCACGCGACCGGAACGTGGAAGCCGAGCAGGTTGAGATCGACGTGATCGTTGATCCAGATGAGTGCGACGTTCGAGTTCTGGTAGTACGCGATCGAGTGGAAGATCGTGAGCGCCATGATGGCGATCAGCGTGAGGATGATGCGCACACGACTCGCGGTCGGCTCCGC
>PLMM01000202.1 GCA_003142495.1 Gemmatimonadota bacterium
GTGAAGCCGGCGCCGAACGCCACCATCAGCACGAGCGAGCCCTCACCGACGATTCCCTTCTGGATCGCTTCGTCGAGCGCGATCGGGATCGACGCCGACGATGTGTTGCCGTAGCGATCGACGTTCACATACACCTTGTCCATCGAGATGCCGGCGTGCTTTGCCGTCGCCTCGATGATGCGCAGATTGGCCTGGTGCGGAATCAGCAGATCGATGTCGCCGCCATTGATGCGCGCCATGTCGAGCGCGCGAGCCGCCGACTCCGCCATCGAGCGCACGGCGTGCTTGAAGACCTCGCGTCCCGCCATATGGATGAGATGGGTGCGCGCCTCGAGCACCGCGGGTGACATGGGCGTCGTCGCGCCGCCCGCGGGGCGATAGAGCAGATCAGCGAGCGTGCCGTCGCTACGCATGAACGTCGAGAGAATGCCGCGCCCCTTCTGCGACCGGCGCAGGATGGCCGCGCCCGCGCCATCGCCAAAGAGCACGCACGTGGCCCGATCGGTCCAATCCGTGATTGCGCTCAGCTTCTCGGAGCTCACGAGCAACACTGTCTCCGCCGCGCCGCTCTGAATCAGCCCCTCCGCCATCGTGAGTCCGTACAGAAATCCGCAGCAGGCCGCCGAGATATCGAAGCCCGCCGCGCGGGTGGCGCCGAGCTCCGCCTGGATGTCGACTGCGGTGGCGGGGAGGAGGCGATCCGGAGTGGCCGTGCTGCAGATGATGATGTCGATCTCGCCGGGCTGAATTCCAGCGCGTTGCATCGCGATGCGCGACGCCGCGGCGCCCATGCTGCATGTCGTCTCCGTACCGCTCGCGATGTGGCGCTCGGAGATGCCCGTACGCTCCATCACCCACTCATGTGTCGTCTCGATCCCGATGGCGGCGAAGTCGTAATTCGTCATCACGCGAGCGGGCACTGAACGGCCCATCGCGGAGATCTGCACACTGGGACGCCTCATGCGCTCGTCACCGCTGCGTGGCCGAGCCGACGGCCGATGTGATCGTTCATGCGCGACTCGACTGCGCGTACGGCAACCTGAATCGCGTTCTTCATCGCGTGCGGCGACGAGCTCCCGTGTGAGATGATACTCACGCCCTTCACGCCGAGCAGCGGCGCGCCGCCGTAATCGGAATAGTCGAAGCCGCGAAAGGTCTGCGCGATGAGCTCCTGCGTGATTCCCGCGGAGGCGAGCATACTGAAGATCAAACCGGGAACGGACTCGTAGAACTTGAGGAGCACGTTGCCGACGAAGCCATCGCAGACGACGACGTCGAGCGCGCCGCGCGAGCTGCCGGCGGTGAGGATGTCGCGACCTTCGACATTGCCGACGAAGTTGAGCCCCGCCGCCGAGAGCAGCTTGTGCGCTTCCTTCACGGATGCGTTTCCCTTCTCCGGCTCTTCGCCATTGCTGAGCAATCCAATCGCCGGCTCTGGGCGCATGAGAATGTCCTCGGCGTAGACCGAGCCGAGTCGCGCGAACTGCACGAGCTCCTCGGCCGAGCAGTCGACGTTGGCGCCGGCGTCGACGAGAACGACGGGATGCTTGAGTGTCGGGATCATCGCGGCGATCGCGGGGCGCGTGAGACCGTGATGCAGCTTAAGAAGGAACACGGAACTCGCCATCTGCGCGCCGGTGTTGCCGGCGGAGACGAAGGCGTCGGCGTTGTCGGCGGCGTGGAGCTTGAGGCCCACGACCATCGAGCTGTGTGGCTTGCCGCGGATGGCAGCGGTAGGCCGATCGGTCATCTCGATGACGTCGGGCGCTTCGACGATGCTGATGCGCGCGCGCGCGGCGGCGAAGCCCGCGATGCTCTCGGCTTCGAGGCGGTGGAGCTCATCTTCGATGATTCGGGTGCGACCTACGAGGATGACCGTATGTTCGGATCCGAGCTCGGCGAGTGCGAGCAGGGCGCCAGCAACGGGCGACCGGGGGGCGAGATCGCCCCCCATCGCGTCCACGGCGATCCGCGCCAACGCTAAGCTTCCTTAGCTTCGACCCGCTGGACTCCGCCGTAATAGCCGCACTCGGCGCAGACACGATGCGGACGCTTCATGCTCTGGCACCGCGGACAGCGCTGGATGGCGATTGCCGGCGCTTTCTTGTGTGTGTTGCGGGCGCGCTTTTTCCGCTTGGAGGTTCTGCGCTTCGGGACGGCCATATGTGCTCAGTCGGTAGAAAAGGGTTCAGTGCTTGAAATCAATATTGCGAATCAGTTGTCCGTTCCACGCGCCGTGCGCAGCTCGGCCCATCGTGCATCTACAACGGGCGGGCAGCTGCACGCTCCCGCATTGAGCTCGGCACCGCAGGTTGGACAGAGCCCTTTGCAATCTTCCTGGCACACGGGAAAACGCGGAACCGCGAGGATCCACTGCTCGCGCACGGCGGGGCGCAAATCCAGCGTCCGCGCGCGCTTCTCGAGCACGTAAATCTCGGGATCGTCGATCTCATCGCCGTCTTCGGCGTACAGCACGTGCACGTTCTCCTTCACTTTCACGGTGGTATCGGTGAGACATCGCCGACAGGGTACCGATGCCGTACCTTCGATCGCGCCGCTCCAGTAGTACCGGCCGGGGCCGGCCACGGAGAGACGACCGGTTGCGCGAACAGCGGTTTCCGGGCGCATGTCACCGTCGATCCAGATCGGATCGTCGGAGCTGAGCGCGCCGTTAACCGTGGCCGCCTGGTCCTCTAGCGAGCGAATGTCGAAAGACAGCATAACCCGTGAATCTACTTGAAGATGACGCGCCGGGCAAGTTGCGCTTTGTACTTCAAACCATGCGTGGGGCGCCGGCATCCAACCGGTGGTTCGGACTACCACCTGGCCGTCCGGCGATCGTTCGCCGATCATTCCGCTCGATCGGGATCACGCCATCGATCGCTCCTACTGGGAGCCGATCGCGATCACCAGAGATGCGACGGGGCGCGCCACCGCGATCAGCTACGATCGCTTCACAGGAACGCGCGCACCCGATGCCGCGCCGTAGCGAGCTATTTCGCGGCGAGCAGCTCCGACTCGGAGAAAAAGAAGCGCGACTCGCGCGCCGCGTTCTCGTTGGAATCCGAGGCGTGAATCGCGTTGCGCTCCTTCGACTCGGCGAAGAGCGCGCGCACGGTGCCCTGCTCCGCTTCCTTCGGATCGGTGGCGCCGATCGCCTTGCGCAGCGATGCCACCGCGTCCGCCTTCTCCAGTACGAGCGGCATGCAGGGCCCCGACGTCATGAACGTCACGAGCGAGCCGAAGAACGGACGCTCGCGATGGACGCCATAGAACTCCTGCGCCTGCGCGGTGGTGAGGTGCATGACGCGCGCAGCACGCACGCGAAAGCCATGGGCCTCGAGGTGCGCGATGATCTTGCCGGCCTTGTTCGTGGCGAAGGCGTCGGGCTTTACGATCGTGAGCGTGTGGCTATCAGGCATGGTCAGGATCCAATGAGTTTGCGGACGATGTCGCTACGGGTGAGAAATCCGACGAGGCGCCCCTCCTGGACGACGGGCACTCTGTCGACGTCTTTGTTGGTCATTAAGCTAGCGACTTCGGAGAGCGGCTGGTCGGGCGAAACGCAGAGCACCTGACGCGTCATCACATCGCGCACCGTGCGTCGCGCGCGCTCCACTCCCGACTGCGGGCGCGGGATCGATCCGTTGATCGAGGCAAGGCTGAGCATGTGCCGCATCAGCTCGCGCTCGCTCAGCATGCCGACCAGGAGCCCTTCGGCATCGATCACGGGGAGCGCGCCGATTCCTGAGCGCACCATGTCTCGCGCGGCATCGCGCAGGAGCGTGTCCGCGCGCGTGGAGCGCGGCGACTCGGTCATGATCTCGCGCACCGAGAGCTGCGGCGCGAGCTCCACCTCGTGCAGCACGTGCAGAGCGAGCAGCTCGCTCGCATTGCGCGAGGCGACGATGTGATCGACCACCACCGGGCGCGAGAGCACCCGCGAGAAGGCGCCGAGCGCCTGGAGGTAGCGCCCCGCCATGCGCGGCGGCGCGAGCAGCACGATCACGAGGCGCGCGCACTGCTCCACGCGCGCGTCGCCATCGTCGACGTCGCGCGCGATCCCCTCCGCCGCGACGCCGATCGCGATCCCGAGATCCTGCGCGCTCTCGGTGCGATAGTGCGCGATGTACGCGCGGCCGCTCTGCACGACGAGATCTTCGCCGCGCCCCTCCGCGATTCGTGCACGAAGGGCTTCGGGGTCGGTGACGACACCGGACGCAGCGAGCCGTTCCACGAGAGCCCAGATCGCGTCCGGCAGGCTCCGCTGCTCGAGTGGGATCAGAACGCGATCCGCTCGCAGCAGCTCCGTCAGCCTCATAGCCGAGCGCGCAGCAGCTCGACGAAGTCCTTGGGCCTGCGGGCGATTCCCAGTCCGGCCTTCTCGAACGCTTCGAGCTTCTCGGCTGCGGTGCCTGCGGAGCCGGAGATAATGGCGCCCGCGTGACCCATGCGGCGTCCCGGCGGTGCGGTCTGCCCGGCAATGAAGCCGACGACGGGCTTCGTCATGCGATCGTAAATGAACTGCGCGGCCTCCTGCTCATCGGTGCCGCCAATCTCTCCCATCATCGCTATCGCCTTGGTTTTCGGATCCTTCTCGAAGGCATCGAGCACATCGATGAAGCTCGTGCCGTTGATCGGGTCGCCGCCGATGCCGACGCACGTCGATTGCCCGATCCCGGCGCGCGTGAGCTGATCGACGACTTCGTAGGTGAGCGTGCCAGACCGGCTGACGACGCCAACGGAACCCGGCGTGCAGATGCGCCCCGGGATGATGCCGACCTTGCATTCGCCGGGAGTGATGAGCCCCGGACAGTTCGGGCCGATGAGGCGCGCGCCGTGCTCCTTCACGTACGGATAGACGCGAGTCATGTCGAGCACGGGCACGCCTTCCGTGATGCATACGATCAGCGCGATCCCGGCGGCCGCCGCTTCCATCATCGCATCCGCGGCGAACGGCGGCGGCACGTAGATGACGGAGACATTCGCCTTGGTCTCAGCGACCGCGTCGGCGACGGTGTCGAAGATCGGAACCTCGCCGTCGAACTGCTGGCCGCCCTTCCCCGGCGTGACGCCCGAGACGACGTTCGTGCCGTACTCGCGCATCTGTCGCGCGTGGAAGGATCCGTCGCGGCCCGTGATCCCCTGAATGACGACGCGGCTCGACTTGTCGATGTAGATGCTCACTTGGCACCTCCCTTCGCCAACGCGACCACTTTCTGCACCGCTTCATCCATGTCGCTCGTGGCCGCGAAGCCGTTATCAGCGAGAATCTTCAGGGCGACCTCCTCGTTGGTACCGGTGAGGCGAATCACGAGGGGGACTTTGAGTGGGCTTTGTTTCGTGGCGGTGACGAT
>PLMM01000138.1 GCA_003142495.1 Gemmatimonadota bacterium
CATCCAGAACTCGGTGAGATGCCGGCGCGTCTTCGACTTCTCGGCGCGGAAGGTTGGGCCGAAGGTGTAGATCTTTCCCCACGCGGCGGCGGCGGCCTCGCCGTAGAGCTGCCCCGTCTGCGCGAGGTACGCGCTCCCCTCGTCGAAATACTCGGTGGAGAAGAGCCCCGAGCGCTCGCCGATCGCGGCGGTGAGGATCGGAGTGTCGACGCGAAGAAAATCTCGCGAGTAGAAGAAGTCCTGAATTCCCTGCTCCAGCTCACTCCGGATCGTCGCGATCGCACGCTGGCGCGGAGAGCGCAGCCACAGATGCCGATGGTCGAGGAGGAAGTCGATCCCGTGCTCCTTCGGCTGGATCGGATAGTCGAGGGGGCTCGTGCCGACGATCGCGAGATCGGTGACGCCGAGCTCGTAGCCGCCGGGCGCGCGCGCGTCCGCGCGAACGTCGCCGGTGACGGCTACCGATGTTTCCAGCGAGAGCTGTGCGAAGCGATCCCAGACAGCCTGTGTAACGGCAGACTTGACCAGCACGCACTGCAGCAGGCCGGTGCCGTCACGTAACACGAGGAAGGCCACTTTCCCGGATGAGCGGACCGTGGTGATCCATCCTCGAACCGTAACGGACTTTCCAACTTCGCTGCTCAACCCGCTAATGCGTGTAGATGGCAATGTCATTGATCTGGCTGAGGTTACGTTTGGGGAGCGCAAGCTATCCCGCCGCTGACACGAGTGTCAACGTGCTGATACGCACAAATGACCGCACCGCCGGAACAAAATCGAAAGGTTGCGGCTAGTGGTATGTGTAGCCGATTTTCAGGATTAGTTCGGACGGCCAGTCATTTGCGATGCTGCGCGTGGGCAGCGCTGGGCGCAGTGGTGGCAAGGCTGCAATAATGGAGAAGATGAACGGATTGCGAGTTGAGCCCACACCTCCGGTTCGATTTACGGTGGCGCGCCAGTGTGCGGCGTGCCATTCGTGCATCGAATCGTCGTCACGCGAGTGCGCAGCGTGACGATCCGTTCGAAGCTCGCGCTCGGACTCTTCGCGAATCTGCTCATCCTGCTCGCGCCGCTCGCGTTCGCGCTTCATTCGCTCGAGCAGCTGCACACCACCACGCGTCAGCTCCGCGACCACGCGTTCGGCGCATCGCTGCTGGTGGGGCGAATGCGCGCCGTCGCGGATGAGGTGCGCCAGTCCGAGGAGCGGCTGCTCTTCGTGCACGACACGGCGGCGCTCAATCACGTGAACGGGCTGCTCGAGCAGCTGCACGCGAAGAACGACTCGCTGCAGGGCTACGATCTCGAGCACGCGCGCGCACGCATCGATACGCAGATTGAGCGGCTGCGGCGAATAGCGCCCGTCGAGATGTCGCACGCCGCCACGAGCCCGGCGATCGCCGACACGATCTCCACGCGCCAGTATCTGCCGGCCGAGCGCGAGATCGAGTCGTCGCTGCGCGACGGGGAGCTCGTGCTCGCGGATCGCACACGTGCGCTCGTCGACGACGCAACGACGCTCGTCGACAACACCACGGAGATCGCGGGGATCGGGCTGGCGCTCGCCGCGAGCGTCGCGCTGCTCGTCTCCATCGCGCTCTGGCGCACCGTCAGCAAGCCGGTGCAGGATCTCGAGGCGGGGATGGAAGCCGTCGCGACCGGGCAGTTCGACTACAAGCTCTCGGTCTCTCCCGAACGGAACGACGAGTTCGGGCGCCTCGCCGCGAGCTACAAATCGATGGCCGCGCAGCTCGCGCAGCTCGACAAGCTCAAGGCGGAGTTCGTGTCGGTCGCGTCGCACGAGCTCAAGACGCCGATCAACGTTGTCCTCGGCTACCTCCAGCTGCTGAACGAAGGCGTGTACGGATCGATCTCGGCGAAGCAGGGCGAGATTCTCCGCACCGTCGATGCGCAGACGCGCTCACTGTCGCGCCTCGTGCATCAGCTACTCGACATCAGCCGCTTCGAGGCGGGCGGCGGCAAGCTCGATCTCCGGCCCACGGAGCTCAACCACTTTCTCAGCGATCTCGAAAGCGCGTTCCACGTGCTGTCGCTGCAGCGCGGCATCAACTTCCGCATCGTGCGAACCGGGCCGCTGCCCGCCGAGGTCATCTGGGATCGGGATCGGATCAACGAAGTGCTCGGCAATCTGCTGTCAAACGCCTTCAAGTTCACGAAGAAGGAAGGAACCGTCGAGCTGGACGTGCAGGCCGACGGGGGGCAGATTCGCGTGACCGTCGCCGACACCGGCGCCGGCATTCCGGCCGAGCAGCTTCCGCACATCTTCCGGAAGTTCTTCCAGGCGGACAACCAGCACTCGGCGGCGCACGATGGCACTGGACTTGGGCTTGCGATCGCGAAGCAGATCGTCGAGGCGCATGGCGGCAAGCTGACGGTGGAGAGTCGCATGGGCGAAGGAACGAAGTTCAGCATCGTGCTTCCGGTGCGCACCGGCCCCCGTCCGCGCCGGCGCTCCGCCGCAACGACCTCCGTGGATGCCAGCGCGTGAAGATTGGTCGACTGTGTCTTCTCGCAGGTGCGATGACGTTCGGCTGTGCCCACCCTCGCTCCGATTCTCCGGCGCCGGCCGATGTCGCGTGGGGCACCACGCTGGACTCGGCGCAGCGGCTCGCGGCGGCGGCGCAGTACGCGTCGGCGGATTCGTTGCTCGCGATGTTCGCGCGCAACGAGCCTGGGAGCACGGGCGCGCACGAGGCGATCTTCTGGCACGGGGTGTTCCTGCTCGAACCGGCGAACAAGAGCGGGAGCTGGCACAAGGCGTTGGCGGCCTTCGACGGCTATCTCTCGCTGTCGGATCCGCTCCCGCATCGCTCCGAGGCGATGGTGCTGCGTCGCACGACGCGGCTGATCGACTCGCTGTCGCAGTCGCGCTCGATGGACAGCGTGCCCGCGATGCATCTGGTTGTGTCCGGCGATTCGCTGCAGGAGACAACGCGCGAGCAGGAGGCGGCGAAGATGGTGAAGACGCTCCAGGATTCGCTGAACAAGACGACGGCGGAGCTGGAGCGGATCAAGAAGCGGCTGACGACGACGCCGACGGGCAAGCCGTAGCCGCTCTCCGTTTCACCCCACCCGGAAGAGCGCCAGCGCGCGAGGATAGCGCTCCGCGAGCGCCGTGCGCACCGCAGCATGCTCGCGCTTCTCGAGCGTCGGGTCGCCGCGCAGCAGCTCCTCCGCGCTCTCCATCGCGAGCAGGTTGAGCGCCTCGTCGCGGATCGGATCGGCATAGCGGAACGTTTTTTCGCCGCTCTGCTGCGCGCCGAAGAGATCGCCCATCCCGCGCAGCCTGAGATCCGCGCGTGCGATCTCGAAGCCATCATCGGTGCCCGCGAAGAGCTGCAGCCGCTCGCTCGCCTCGGGGCTCACGTCGCCGAGCAGAATGCTGTAGCTCTCCTCCGCGCCGCGGCCCACGCGCCCCCGCAACTGGTGCAGCTGCGAGAGTCCGAAGCGCTCGGGGTGCTCGACCAACATCACCGTCGCGTTGGCGACATCGATCCCCACTTCGATGATCGTCGTTGCGACGAGAATGTCGATCTCGCCGTCGCGAAAGCGGCGCATGATGTCGTCGCGCTCATCGCCGGGCACGCGGCCGTGGAGCAGCGCCATCCGCCGATGCGCGAAGGCGCCCGTGGAAAGCGAGGCGAACATCGCGGTCGCGCCCTTCAAGTCCGTCTTCTCCGACTCCTCGATGATCGGATACACGACGTACGCCTGCCGTCCCTTCTCCACCTCGCGATCGATGAAGGTGAGCACGCGCTCGCGCGCGGAGCCCGGCCTGAGCGCGGTGGTGACGGGCTGCCTGCCCGGCGGCCGCTCATCGAGCACGCTGACGTCGAGATCGCCATAGAGCGTGAGCGCGAGCGAGCGCGGGATCGGCGTGGCGCTCAGGAGCAGCACATCGGGACGCGCGCCCTTCTCGCCGAGCGCCGCGCGCTGCTCGACGCCGAAGCGATGCTGCTCATCGATCACGGCGAGGCCGAGCTTCGCGAACTTCGTGTCGCCCTGGACGAGCGCGTGCGTACCGACGACGACCATCGGCTCGCCGGACTCCATGCGCGCGGCCGCGGCGCGACGCTCGGTCGCCGGCAGACTCCCGGTGACGAGCAGCACCGGCACGCCAAGCGGCGCAAGGAGCTTCTCGAAGGTGCGCGCGTGCTGCTCGGCGAGGAGCTCCGTTGGCGCCATGAGCGCGGCCTGGTAGCCGTTCTCGATCGCGAGCAGCATCGCGAAGAGCGCGACGATGGTCTTGCCGCTCCCCACATCGCCCTGCAACAGGCGATGCATGCGGCGATCGCTCACCATGTCCTTCACGATCTCGCGCGTGACGTGCACCTGCGCGTTGGTGAGCTCGTATGGCAGCACGGCCTTGAGCCGCGAGGTGAGATCGCGCTTGTTGGTGAAGGCGATTCCCTCGCGCGTCTCGCGCGCGAGATCGCGGGCGCGCCTGTGGAGGATGTGGACGAAGAAGAGCTCCTCAAAGGCGAGTCGCGACATCCCGAGGTGAGCGTCGGCGATCGAGCGCGGGCGATGTACGAGCGCGAGCGCCTCAGGGAGCGGCGGCACGCCGGCGCGCGTCAGCGTCGCCGCCGGCAGATACTCCGTGACGAGAGGGAGCAGCGCATCGATGTGCGCATCGATGAGCGAGCGAATCACCTTGAACGACAGTCCCTCGGTGGCGGGATACACCGAGAGCACGCGCCCCTCCGTGATTCCTTCGGCATCGGGACCGAGATTCACCATCTCGCGCGGCTGCAGCTGGCGGCCGTGGAAGAAGCGCACGGCGCCGGTGAGAAGGAGCTTGTCGTCCTTCTTGATCACGCGATCGAGATACGGCTGGCCGGGCCACGACACCTCGATCATCGCGCTGTCGTCGCGGATCACCGCCTGGAAGATGCGCAGCCCTTTGCGCGTCGGGATCACGCCCTTCGAAATGACGGTGCCGAGCACGGTCACGTCCATCCCCGGCTCGGCGCTTGCGATCGGCGCTATCGTGCTCGCGTCCTCGTAGCGATGCGGCACGTGAAAGAGGAGATCACGCGCGACTACTATCCCGAGCTTCCGCAGCAGATCCGCGCGATACGGGCCAACACCCTTGAGGTAGCCGACGCCGGTGTTCAGTCCGATCGCCGGACCCGCCGCGCGCGTGCTCACTCCGCGCCCAGCAGCTCCGCGGCGAACGATGCGGGGTCGAACGACACGAGATCGTCGGCCTGCTCGCCGACGCCGACGAACTTGACCGGCACATCGAGCGCCTCGTGCACCGCAACGACGATCCCGCCGCGCGCCGTGCCGTCGAGCTTCGTCACCACGAGCCCCGTCAGCGGCACGGCGCCGCTGAACGCACGCGCCTGCGCGATCGCGTTCTGGCCGATCGTGCCGTCGAGCACGAGCAGCGTCTCGTGCGGCGCGCCGGGAACGCGCTTGGCAATCACGGTGCCGACTTTGCGCAGCTCCGTCATCAGCCCGTTCTGCGTGTGCAGCCTTCCGGCCGTGTCGATGATGACGACGTCCATGCCGCGCGCAATCGCCGCGTCGATCGCGGAGAAGGCGACGGATGCGGGATCCGCGCCGGGCAGGCTGCCGACGAACTGCGCGCCCGCGCGCGTCGCCCACACGCGCAGCTGGTCGATCGCGCCCGCGCGGTACGTGTCGCCGGCGGCGACCATCACCTTCTTCCCCTCGCGCGTGAGGCGCGTCGCGAGCTTGCCGATGAACGTCGTCTTCCCCGCCCCGTTCACGCCCACCACGAGAATCACCGTCGGCGCAACGGTCGCATACACGAGCGCCGGATCACTGCGCCCGGCGCGCAGCGCCTTCTCGACGCCATCGCGCAGCGCGTCCTGAAAGTCATCCTCCGACTTGGCGAGCCCCTTTGCAGCGCGCGCCTCCACCTCGGCCACGAGCCGCAACGTCACCGGCACGCCGAAGTCCGCTTCGAGCAGCAGCTCCTCGAGACGCTCGAGCGAGCCCGCGTTGACGCCACCGCGCACGATGACGCCCACGTCGAGCAGCGCAACATCCTTGATCTTCTGCCAGAGCGAGCGCTTCGAGACATCGCCCTCGCGCCGCATGATTCTCGCCATTCGTACTCCGCTATCGCAATCCCGTATGTCGTCGCAGCAGCCATTCTGCGCAGAGCGCGCCGAGCAACAGCAGATAGATCCAATGAAAGTCGCGCAGCCGCGGCTGATCGCCGAACGGGGCGGCGCCGCCCACTGCGCCCGTGCGCACGTTCGCGCGTCGTGGCAGCAGCTCTCGCGTCGCATTCACGATCAGCAGCGACGAGCCGCCACTCACGCGCGTCTCGTACGTTCCCGCGTCGAGCGGCTCGCTCTCGGCCAACGCGCGCGGCCCCGCGAAGTGCAGCGCCAGCGTGTCGGCTCGAGCGTCGCCGCGCCTTCGGAGCTCGACGCGCACGAGGGTGTCGCTCCCCGTTCCCCGCCGCCATCGAATGCGATCGCCTGCGCGCACGATCGCGTCCGCCGGAAGCGCCGCTCGCGAATCCGGGCGCTCTGCGGTCAACCAATCAAATATACCGCCCCAGAGTGTCGCGTACGCGTCGCCACTTACTCCACCACGAAACGCCCACCGCCATAATCCCGACGCGCCGACGATCACCGTGCGTCGCCCGCTCTCGCTCCCCGCAATCGCGACGCGTCGCTCCGCGCTGCGCGCGGGCGCCGCGAGCAGCCCCGTCCACTCGCCGTGCACGCCGGCCGAGACGCTCAGCGGCGCGAGGCTGTCCCATGGCACGCCGGAGAGCAGCGCCGTGATCGGCGACGCCGGCGCCGCCACCGGATACCACTCGCCGAGCGTATCCACCGACGGCGCGTACAAGAGCAGCGAGCCCTTGGTGATCGAGCGCGGCGCGCCGAAGAGCGCCGTGTCGCCGTGCAGGATCGCGAGCGGCGCCTCGGCCAGCGCGGCGCGCACGGCCTGCTCGCTCACGGCGGCGAGCGTGCCGTCCTGCCGCCACGTGCCCGGCGCGACTCGATAGTACGCGCGCGTCGGCAGCGAGATCGCGCCGCGCAGCACAGGGATCAGAAAGCGCGCATCGAAGTCGGGCGAGGTCGAGGCGAGCACCGCGCCGGCCGCGGGCGCCACCTGCACGGCCGTTGCCAGCGTGTCGTTGCGGCGCTCCACATCGCCGGCCGCCGTGATCACCGCCGCGAGCGACACGCTCCGCACCGCGCCATCGATCTTGCCACGCATCGTGAGCGTGCGCTCGAGCCCCGCCGCCAGCGTGTCGATCGGCATCGTCGCGATCACATCGCTCCCCGCGGCGAGCAAGAGCCTGGCGCCCGCCACCGCAAGCTCCCCCGCGCGCACGGTGACGCGCGCCTCGAACGTGTCCCCCGCCACCACCGCACGTGGCGCGTCGAGCGCGATCACCGCCGCATCGATTGCCGGCGGATGCGCGAGCACCTCCACGCGCGAGCCCGCAGGCAGCGAAGTCAACGCCGTCGGATCATCCAGCTCGCCATCAGTGACGAGCACCAGCGGCCGCCCCACCGCGAGCGCACGCTCGGCCAGCGGCAGCGCGTGCGTCGCCACGTCGCGCGGTACTGACGGCGCGTTGCCGCTGCGCGCAGAGTCGCCCCAGATGAGCAGATCGGAAGACGCGGAGCGCGCCGTCGCGATCGCCCGCCGCCAAAGCGCGCTGTCGCCTCCGCGCATCCAGCTCGCGGACACATCGAGCGCGGCGATCGCGGGCACGGCTCGGCGCGGGCCCGCCGGGGCATCGAGGAGCAGCGCGAGCATGATCAGCCACGCGAGCGCGCGCAGCGATGCGAGCCGCCATGCCCGCAGGCGCTCTCCTGCCGCCGGCGCCCGATACGACCACCACGCGAGTGCCGCCGCGATGAGCAGCGAGATAAGCCAGGCGAGCATGGGAGAAACGTGACGCGCTGACGTCATCGCGAGAAGCGCGGTGAGGCGAAAGATCGGTGGGTTGCGGCGTGCGTGCGCGCCGAACACAAGCCGTTAACATATTGATGAAACGACTTGAACGGAGAACGGCACGGACTTGAACGGATAACTGCAGTTGCGCCTTTCCCGTTTCTCTCCGTGCCGTTCATCCGTTCAAGTCGTTTTTCAAATTGTTAGGGGCCGCCCGCGCGACGATCGCGAACGTAAGACGCGCCCCGCCTACGCATGCGCCTTGCCCAGCGTCGCGAGGAGAACGGCCAGCTGCGTGTCGAAGCGCGGGCGGTCCGCCGGCGCCAGCGGCACGCCTGCGCTCTTCTTGAGCGCCGTGGACGGATCCTTCTGCGTGCCGTCGACGAGCAGCTCGAAGTGCAAGTGCGGACCGGTCGCGAGCCCCGTCATCCCGACGAAGCCGATCGTCTGCCCGATCGTGACGGCGCGCCCCGCGCGAATCCCCGCCGCGAAGGCGCGCAAATGTCCGTAGCGCGACACGATCCCGCTCCGATGCCGAATCTCGATGAGATTCCCGTAGCCGCCGCGCGTCCCCGCAAAGTTGACGACGCCGTCGCCGATCGTCCGCACCGGCGTCCCCGCATTCGCGACGTAGTCCGTGCCCTGATGCTGCCGCCAGATGCCAAGGATCGGATGCTTCCGGAGCCCGAAGACGCTCGAGATGCGCCGAAAGGCGAGCGGCGCGCGCAGAAACGACGCTTGCATCGATCGCCCCGTCGCGTCGAAGTACGCCGCGCGGCCATCGCCTGCGACATCGAAACGCACTGTCTCCGTCGTCGCGCCCGAGAGCACCATCCGCGCGGCGAGCACACGCCCGATCTTCGTCTGCCCCGCCGCGCCGACCATTCGCTCGAAGAGCACACGGAACTGATCGCCGGGCTGGAGCTCGCGGCTCATGTCCACGCGGTACTCGAAGATGTCCGCAAGCGTCCACGCGAGCTCCGCCCGCGCGCCCTTGGGGAGGATCGTCGCGCTGTCGTCGAGCGCCTGATAGAGATTCTCGTCGATGCGCCCGCTCACCACGAGCGTGTCCGTCACCCACGGCAGCCGCTCCTCGCTGCTCGTCCACGTGGAGTCTCCCGTGCGGCGCACGTGAAGCAGGCGATCCGGCGCGAGCTGAAAGACTATTTCCCGCGCGGCACCGCCCGCAGAGTCTGCGCGCACCGTGACTGGCATCCCCGCCGGAATGCGCCGCGCATCGAGACCGCTCGCGGCGCCCATCACCTTCGGCATCGCGGCCAAGCTCACGCCGCGGCGCGCGAGGAGCGCGCCGATGGTCTCGCCGGAACGCAGCGTGTCACTCGTGGCCGCGAGCGAATCGGAATCGCCGGCGACCGCTTGCAGTGAGTCGTTGTCCAGAGGATGTGGCGCGTCGAGCCAGGGCTTTGGCAGATCGACGCTGAGTGCCCACACAGCGAGCGCGAAGATGACGACCGTCGTCACCGCGCGCGGTGTGGGCTTCTTCAATCCATCTGGCGCCGGATGAAAGTCGGGATCTCCATGTCGTTCAGATCCTGAGCCTTCTCCGTCGACTGCGGTGTTGCGCCCGGCTGCGAACTGCGGCGGCCGCCCTCATTCGCCGCGGGACGCGGTGCGGGGACCGTGGTACGAAGCGGACGCTGATTCGGGAACGGAATCACCGGCGTCTGCGACGCGTTCTTCTGCGAGTCCTGCGCGCTCGTGGCGCCACCCGACACGACGCGATCGAAGCCCGTCGCGATGACGGTCACGCGAATCTCCCCCTGCATCGCCGGCTCGTTCACCGCGCCGAAGATGATCTCGGCGTCGTCACCCACGGCGTCGTGCACGATCTCGTTGATCTGGTGCACCTCGCCCAACGTCAGATCGGTGCCGCCGGTGATGTTCACCAGCACGCCCGTGGCGCCCGAGATCGAGACGTTGTCGAGCAGCGGCGACGAGATCGCCTGCTGCGCGGCTTCCGTCGCGCGATTCTCGCCGCGGCCGATTCCCGTGCCCATGAGCGCCGAACCGCCGCTCTGCATCACGGTGCGGACGTCGGCAAAGTCGACGTTCACGAGCCCCGTGACGCTGATCAGATTCGAGATGCCCTGCGTCGCGTGGAGCAGCACCTCGTCGGCCTTCTTGAGCGCGTCGCCGAACGGGATTCCCTTGCCCACCACCGCGAGCAGCCGCTCGTTCGGCACGACGATCATCGTGTCGACGTGCTTCCGCATCTCGGCGATCCCCATTTCCGCCTGACGCATGCGCTTCCGCCCCTCGAAGAGGAACGGCTTGGTCACGATGCCGACGCAGAGGGCGCCCGCCTCGCGAGCCATCTCGCAGACGATCGGCGCCGCGCCGGTGCCGGTGCCGCCGCCCATGCCGCAGGTGACGAACACGAGGTCGGCGCCGGAGAGCACACGAAGCACCTCGTCCCGATTCTCCTCGACCGCCTGGCGACCGATCTCCGGCCGCGCGCCCGCGCCGAGTCCGCGAGTGAGCTTCTTGCCGATCTGGATCTTCACGTCCGACTTGGAGCTCAGCAGCGCCTGCGCGTCCGTGTTCACCGAGATGAACTCGACGCCTTCGAGATGCTCCTCGATCATTCGATTGACTGCGTTACCGCCGCCACCGCCAACGCCGACGACCTTCATGCGGGCGTTTTGCGAGGTGTTCTCCTCGAACTCGAAGATCATGGCGGGGAGGACTCCAGGAAGTGGAAGATCCTGCAAGCGGACGGAAGCGCTGCAACGCGGTTAAGCGGACGTTCGCGGCCGCTGGTAAGCGCCGATCTAAAAGCTGGGGTGAATATAGTGCGCTCGATCGATTAACACACCACCAAATAACGGTTATTTCTGTGTGGATAACTCAATTGCGTCACCGGACCGTTGCAACTAGAAAAAATCCTGCAGCCACGTCTTGACACGTTGCGCGATTTTGTCCATCCCCGGCGACCCCATCGTCTTACGCTTTCCCGCAACTGCCGATCCGGCAGCGCCGAGCGACATCCGGTGAGCACCGAAGAGCGCGAGCCCAACCGCCGTGGAAAACCTCGGCGCCTCCACCGCATCGCTCAACCCGCCCACACTCGCCGCCGGTGAGCCGACGCGCGCCCCCGTTCCGAACACATCGCTCGCCAGCTCCGCCGCTCCCTCGATCGCCGAGGCGCCGCCTGTGAGCACGACGCCGGCGCTCAGTCGCCCGGCAAATCCCGAGTTGGTGATCTGCTGATTCACCAGCCCGAAGATCTCGTCCATCCGCTGGTGGATGATGTGCGCCAGCAGCTCGCGCTTGATCTCCCGATCCCCCTGCGCAACAGTGCTCGGCAGGTTGATCACTTCATCGGAGCGCTCGTAGATCGGCTCATACGCGCACCCGTACTTTTCCTTCAGACGCTCCGCGTCCGCCTGCGTGACACCTATTCCGTGCACGATGTCGCTGGTCACGTGCGCGCCTCCGTACGGGATGGTGCCGAGGAAGCGGATCTTCTCCTCGTGGAAAATCGCGAGATCGGTCGTCCCGGCGCCCATCTCGATGAGCGCGACGCCCAGCTCCTTCTCCTCGTCGGTGATGACGGCGAAGGAGCTCGCGAGCGGTTCGAGCACGAGCTCCCGCACCTTGTAGCCGGCCCGCTCGATCGACTTGCGGAGATTGAGCGCCGGCGAGGAGCCGATCGTGACCAGATACATCTCGGTCTCGAGGCGCATGCCACTCATTCCGATCGGATCGCGGATACCGGCGTTGCGGTCGACGCGATACTCCTGCGGAATCGCGTGGAGCAGCTCGCGATCCGTGGGAATCGGCTGCGTGCGGGCCACTTCGTTGGCGCGCTCGATGTCGGAGCGCGTCACCTCGTCGCCATTCACGGCGACGACGCCCGAGCTGTTCATCGCCTCGACGTGCTCGCCCGCGATTCCCGCGTACACGCCATCCACCTGCACGCCCGCCATTCGCTCGGCCTCGCGCATCGCTTTCTGGATGGATTGTGTGGTCTCCTTAATGTCGGAGACGACGCCGCGGCGCATTCCCGCGGTGCGCGCGTTGCCCACGCCGAGAATTTTCAGCGAGCCGTTGAGCGAATCACCGACCGCCTCGGCGATGATGGCGGTAGTGCGAGACGTGCCTATGTCGAGGCCGGCGACCAATCGTTCGGGATTCATTGCGTCCTGGCGATGACCTGATCACGAAAGCGCAGATCGAGCTCGGTCACGCGTGCCTTGCGGCGCGCGAGATCGGCCTCGACGGGAATGATGTCGGCAAGCCGCTGCGCGGAGATGCTCGCGAGCGCGCGTACCTGGGCAGTGGATAAGGTGAGTGCGATGTCGGTACCTCCTGTTCTCCGAATGTCGCTGATTTCACCGAAGAGCGCAGGGCTCACGCTCCGGACGTTAGCGAGCAAATGCAGGAGCACGGTGTCCGCCTTGGCGAGCACCGGAAGATCGATGGCGATCCGACTGGGATCTATTGGAAGAAAGCGACCATCGGCGTCGACCGCACGCAAGCCTCCCGCCGCAGCAACGAACGCGATCGGCAAATTTTCGGTGACGTGAATGACGAGCGTGCCGGGAAGATTGCGATCGACCGTTGCCGACTTTACCTGCGGATGCATTTCGACGCGGTGCTCCAGCTCACCGAGATCGGTCCACACGCTGGTCGTCGTATCGATGCGCAGTCGCTTGAGCACGTCCTCCGGCAGCAGATAGCGCTGGCCGCTCACCTCTACGTGCCGCACGCGGAAAAACTCGAGCTGCGAGAGCACGTGCGGCCCCCACCACGGAGTCGCGATCAGCACCACGATCGCCGCCGCGATCCCCACCGCGCGCCAGCGGATCGCCTGGAGCATCGCGAGGAAGCGCGTCATTGCTGGGCCCCCAGCAGCGCGAGGAGCTCCGGGCCCGTGCGTGTGATGTCCCCGGCGCCGAGCGTGATCACGACGTCGCCGGGCTCGGTGCCAGCGGCGAGTGCGGCCGCGAGCGCGCCACGCTCCCCGCGCCACGTCACCGCTCGCCCGGCATCGCGCGCCGCACCGTCGATGAGCGCGGCGGTGATCCCGGCGATCGGCTTCTCGCGCGCGCCGTAGATCTCGGTGAGATAGATCGTGTCCGCGCCCGCGAGCGCGCCGCCGAAGTCGCCGGCGAAGTCGCGCGTGCGCGAGTAGAGATGCGGCTGGAAGGCCGCGATGATCCTGCGGCCGGGGTACGCGGCGCGCGCGGCTGCGAGCGTCGCGCGAATCTCCGTGGGATGGTGCGCGTAGTCGTCGATCACCGAGACACCGCGCGCCTCGCCGAGCCGCTGAAAGCGACGCTCGACGCCGCCGAAGGCCGCGAGCCCAGGCGCCATCGCGGCGAGCGCCACGCCGAGCGCGTGGCCGCTGCCGAGTGCGGCGAGCGCGTTGAGCACGTTGTGCCGTCCGGGCACGCGCAGGCGAATCTCGGCCTTCTCGGAATCATCCAGCACCGCTGTGAATGCCGTGCCGCCATCCTCGCTGCGGAGATCGCGCGCGACGAGGCGCGCGTCGGGCGACGCGATGCCGTAGCGCACGATCACGGCGCTTGCGGGCAGGGCGATCGACGACGCGCCCCTGTCGTCGGCGCAGAGCACCA
>PLMM01000199.1:0-9637 GCA_003142495.1 Gemmatimonadota bacterium
ACAACAATCCCGGCGGCCCGTTCGTCGCGCACGTCTCGAATTTGCATCCCGTGCAATAAGAGTCAGGATGAAGAAGCGCCCGCGACGATCGCTCGTCGCGGGCGTTTTTTTTGTGTCGCCGAACCTCCGAAGCTACACCCCTTTCTCCTCCAGCAACTTCAGAAACTGCGCCGGTTCCGTCAGCCCCAGCAGCCGCTTCGGCACGTCCGGCTCCTTGCTGAACTGCGCGATCTTGCCGAGCACCGGCAGGTACTGGTTGGACACCTCGAGCGGCGGCGCGACGATCAGAAAGAAGAAGTTCACCGGCTTGTCGTCGATCGCCTTGAAGTCAACGCCGCTCGCCTTGCGCCCGAACGCCACGCGCAGCTTGCTCACCACCAGCGAGCGGCAATGCGGAATCGCGATCCCTCGGCCGATTCCCGTCGAGCCGAGATTCTCGCGCCGTTTCAGCATTTTGTACAACATTCCTTCCGACTTTTCATCGAGACCGAGCAAGGAGATCAGCTCCTTGAGCACGTCATCCTTGGTCGTGGACTCGAGCTCGAGCTTGATTGCGTCTTCGGTAAAGAACTGGCGTAATTCCATCAAATCCTCGTCAGCAGTATCAAGGCGGGCCGCGAGCGCTGCCCGCAGCAACCCTTGAAGCTACCGTAGGTTGCGCCGAGTGTCAAACTCCATGCGTTGCATAGACTTGCAATCGCCACTAGATTCTCACTAATGCGCTTCCCGGTCGCGTTGGCGAACCCCATTCCGCTTTACCTCGCGCCCATGGCCGGGGTGTCAGAGTCGCCGTTCAGGCGGCTCTGCCGGCGCTTCGGCGCGGATGTGGTCGTCACCGAATTTCTCTCGGCCGAGGGCATCCGCCGCGAGAACGAGGCGACGATAGCCAAGCTTCGCTTCGGCCCCGACGAGCGTCCGATCGGCGTCCAGATCTTCGGCTCCGATCCTATCGCCATGGGCGATGCCGCAGCACTCGTCACCGACGTCTTTGCTCCCGACTTCATCGACATCAACTTCGGCTGCCCGGTGAAGAAGGTCGTCAAGCGCAATGGCGGCTCGGGATGCCTCAAGGATCTCACCCTCGTCGCCGACATCATCAAGGGCGTCCGTGCGCGCACGCATCTCCCCGTCACCGCTAAGATTCGGAGCGGCTGGAACGAGGAGACGCGCGATCCCGTGAAGATCGCCCGCGCCTGCGAAGACGCGGGCGCCGCCGTGATCGCGCTGCACGCGCGCTCGCGCACGCAGATGTATTCCGGCAAGGCGAACTGGGACGAGATCGCTGCTGTCGTCAACGCGGTGAGCGTCCCCGTGCTCGGCAACGGCGACATTAGCTCTGCAGCCGACGTGTTCCGCATGCACGAGCATACCAACTGCGCCGGCGTCATGGTCGGGCGCGGCTCCTTCGGCCAGCCGTGGGTTTTCGACCAGGCGCGCGCGCTCCTCGACGGCAAGCCGATGCCCGCCGCGCCCGCGGTGGCCGAGCGCTTTGCGATCGCGCTCGATCACGCGCGCATGGCGGACGCGTACGAGCTCGATCAGCGCGGCGCTGCCATCGAGTTCCGCAAGCACCTCGGCTGGTATGTGAAGGGGCTGCCCGGATCCGCGGAGCTCCGCAAGCGCTTGCACGCGGTGACGTCGCTCATGGAGGTCGAGGGGATCTTCGCCGACTATCTCGCGGCGGTCGCGCGCGGCGACGTAGACCAGCGGCGGGCGAGCGAGCGCGATGCGGAGACGCTGGCGGCGTGAACCTCGAGCGCACGCGAGCACTGCTCGACCGCGTCGCGAGCGGAGAAATCGATAGCGCAGAGGCACTCGGGCAGCTCGCGCTCCCCGACGGCGAATTCTTCTCCTTTGCGACCATCGATCATCATCGCGCGCTGCGTCAGGGCTTCCCGGAGGTCGTTTTCGCCGCCGGCAAGACGCCGGAGCAGGTGGTCACGATCGCCTCGCAGCTGAACACCGATGGCGAAGGGTTCCTCATCACCCGCGTCCAGCCGGACATGTGGGCGCCGCTCGCCGAGCGCTTTCCGGCAGCCGAGCTCAATCGGCTGGGGCGCTTGGCCTATCTGCCTGCGGGAACGCCGCCACGCGTGCAGCGGGGCACCGTCCTGGTGATCACCGCCGGCACGAGCGATCTCCCCGTGGCGGAGGAGGCGGCGGTGTGCGCGCGGGCCTTCGGCGCCCAGGTGGAGCGGCTCACGGACGTCGGCGTCGCCGGCATCCACCGCCTGCTCTCGCGCGGCGAGCAGCTTCGCTCCGCCGCAGTGATCATCGTCGTCGCCGGAATGGAGGGAGCGCTCCCGTCCGTCGTGGGCGGGCTCGTCGCGATCCCCGTGATCGCGGTTCCCACGAGTGTAGGATACGGCGCAAGTTTCGGCGGACTTGCGGCTCTGCTCTCGATGCTGAACAGTTGCGCTGCCGGCGTGACTGTCGTCAATATCGATAACGGATTCGGAGCGGCGTACGCGGCCTCGCGTATTATCCATCGCTGATTGACCTCCTCCATCCTTTGAAGGCGGCGACGTCTGTCTGCCATTTTTTCTGAACGGGCGCGACCGGCCGTCCTGCTAGCGACCTGCTCGGCGTTTGCGATCATCGCAAGCAGCTACGCGCGCTCGCCGCTCCTCGCGCTCATGTGCTGTGTCACGGCGCTCCTTTCCTATCAGAAGGGGGTGCGCCTCGGCATTGTGAGCGCTGCGATCATCACCGCGTTGGCCTTCACGCTCGATCCGTACGCGGTGCATCCCTTCCATCTGAAGATGATCGCGAGCGTGGTGGCGCTTGCAATCATCTCGGTGGTGAGCGGCGACACCTATGGCCGCATCGTGCCGCCGGGCGCGATCCCCGCCAAGGGTGGTGCCGCGTCGACACGATCGGTGCGGGGACTCGAGACGCCCGCACGTGGCACGCGTGCCGTCCCCGAGCCGCGCCGCTCTCTCGCGATCGAAGCCGAGCCGGAGAGCAACGTCGAGCAGGAGACGATCTCGCGCTTTCTTCGCGAGATGCGCGACCAGATCGGAGGCGACGAGGTGGTCCTCTGGCGCTATCTTCGCGATACGGATGAGTTGACTCCGATTTCCTCCGCGTCGAGCGCGATTGCGAAGGTGAGCTTCGAGACGAATCCGCCGCTCGAGTCGCTCGTGCACTGGGCCGTGCAGCAGGGGCTCCCGACGACGAACTACGACACCGAGTCGTCGTTCTTCCTCACCGCGGCCGTGGGCAAGGAAGGGCGCTTTCACGGCGCGATCGGGGTGTATGCCGAAGATCGCGAAAGCCTGTCGCGCGAGAAGGCGAAGATCTTTCTGCCGCGCTATGCGGCGCGCTTAACGCTGCTCGTCGACATGCTGAACGACGGGAAGGAAACGCGGCGCTATCGGGGAAAGGCGGACAAGGTCGTCGTCGCGGCGCAGAAGATTCAGAAGAGCCAGAGTCTCGCGGCGCTCGACGTCGCGATCTGCGAGAGCGCGCTCGATGTCACCGGTGGCACGCGTTGCGCGTTCGTGCGCTGGAACGAGGCGGAGCATTCCGCGGTCGTCGAGAGCGTGACGCCGCTGCACACGATCGAGCCTGGCTTCCCGGTGGCGCCCGAGTCGATCATCGGATAGTTCCTGCGCAACCCGGACCGGCCGCGCATGGCCGTACGCGAGACGTACAGAAAATCCGAGGGGCTGCCATTCAGCCCGCTCGAGGCGTCGCGTCGCATCGGCTCACTCGCAATCGTGCCGCTCGTCGTTGACGATGCACTGATTGGCGCGGTGTGCGTCGAGGGCGACGAGGTCGGGCAGCTCACCGCAGTGGAAGGAGAGCTGTTGTCGATGCTCGCGCCGGTCGCATCGGTGGCACTCAAGAACGTCGAACAGCTGCAGGATGTCACGCAGAAATCCAATCATGATGCGTTGACCGGCCTCGCGAATCGCCGCCAGTTCGAAGAGCGGTTGCGGCACCTCCTGCTCGAGCACGCGCGCCATCGGCAGCCGGTGTCGTTGATCCTCCTCGACATCGACATGTTCAAGACGGTGAACGACATCTTCGGGCACCAGGGCGGCGATGAGGTGCTGAAGGAAGTCGCGCGTGCGGCGGAGCACACGATTCGCGAGATAGATCTGTGTGCGCGCTACGGTGGCGAGGAGCTCGCGATTCTTTTGCCGCAGACGAATCTCGCGGGCGCGTCGCGCACGGCGGAGCGGCTGCGCGAAGCGGTGGCGAATCTGCGTGTGCCGTCGCCGAGTGGGGGCGCGCCGATCACGGTGACGGCATCGTTCGGCGTGGCGTCGTACACCGAGAGCGTGAAGGCGGGGGATCTTCTCTTTCCCGCGGCGGACATGGCGCTCTATCAGGCGAAGAGCGCGGGGCGCAACTGCGTGCGCCAGGCGATGTCGCGAAGCTCGTTCGGGAAGGGAACGGCCGGCACTGTGTGATCTCACGTTGATAGCGTGAGGCGCGGCATAACGTGCTTGGCGCGGTGAAGCGCGGGCAGTATATTTGTTTGTAAGTCGGGCCTGAAATGGTTTCGATTGTGTAGAAGAAGCTGTGGTCGCGTGCCCAGGTCCTCGGGTTCCTGGTAAAACCCTCGGGAAAATTTTCAACTGCCAACTCAAACATGGCCCTCGCAGCGTAACTTCGGTTACTGCTTGTGAGTGCCTGCGAGGAAGCCCGCCCGGGGCGGCCTCGTAGGTATCGAAAAGCTGGGCTAGTCATGCGTCGTGCTCTCAGGCACGTGGCGAAAATTTAGAGAGCTCATCCTGCGGTGGGTCGTTCACCAGCCAGCCACGGGAAACATCAATCGGTGGACTACGCACGTAGAAGCTGTGGTTGATCCTATGCAAGACGCGAGTTCGACTCTCGCCAGGTCCACTCGGAACGCCGGAAGGAGCCCTCGCTCCGTCCGGCGTTCCTGCATTTGAGCGCCCGGGCACGGTGTCTGCCAAGGAACGGGGAGAGCACCACGAGCACGCCCCGCGCAATGCGAGGAGTCAATGGGTGAAGTAAGCCGCACGCTGGCAGAGGCACGCAAGCATGGATCGCTCTCTCGCGAGGAAGAGCGCTCCGTCACGCACGGCGATTTCTGGGTGCCCGATGCCGAGCGCGAGCTGTACAAGTCCGCGCTCACGGCGCTCAACGCGGCGGGCATTCCGTACGTCATTGCGGGCGCGTACGCGATCTACGAGCACACCGGGATTTATCGCGAGACGAAGGACCTCGACATCTTCGTCGATCCGACGCTGCTCGTGGGCGCAATGCGCGCGCTCAAGGGCGCGGGGATGTCGGCGCGCCTCGAGCAGCCGCACTGGCTGGCGAAAGCGACGTGCGGCGACTTGTTCATCGACATCATCTTCGGCATGGGGAACGGCCTCGCGATGATCGACGATGACTGGTACCGCTTCAGCCGTCCCGCGATTCTCGCCGCGACTCCGGTGCGCATCGCGCCGGCCGAGGAGCTCCTCTGGCACCGGCTGTTCATCAGCGAGCGTCATCGGCAGGACATGGCCGACATCGTCCACCTCATCGTGTGCGTGGGCTCGCGGATGGAATGGAAGCGCATCGTCGCCAAGACGGGCGAGCACTGGCCGCTCCTGCTCGCGCAGATTCAGATGTTCGACTACGTCTACCCGCAGCATCGCGACGGCGTGCCGCGCTGGGTGCGCGAGGAGCTGCTCGATCGCGCCCGCGCCGACATGGAGCGCGAGCGCACTGCCGAGCTCGTGACGCGCGGGCCGATCATCTCGCGCTTCAGCTTCACCATCGACGTCCACGAGTGGGAGATGAAGGATCTGCGCGAGGAGATCGTGAATCGCGCGCTGGCGCGCCCGCTCGTGCGCGAGATCGCCGAGGCTCAAGTCTGGGACGAGCGCAGCGAACAGGTGGAGGACTTTCTTTCATGACCGATCGATCGATATCTGGCGCCATATCCAATGGGCACGAGCGACGCGCCTTGCAGCCGCGCACGCCGGGGAGCGTGCGCATAGCCGCCGTCGGCGACTTCCACTGTGGCCCCGACGATGTCGGCGTCTATCGCGAGCTCTTCGCACGCGTGAACGACGAGGCCGATGTGCTCGTGCTCACCGGTGATCTCACGCGCTGGGGCGCCCTTGCGGAGTTCAAGGTCGTTGTCGGCGAGCTCGCCGACGTGACGGTTCCCATAGTCTCGGTGCTCGGCAACCACGACTACGAGTCCGGCCACGTCGAAGAGGGAAGCCGGATGCTCCGGGCGCGCGGCGTGCATCTCCTCTGCGGCGACACCTTCGAGCTAAACCCAACGGTTGGGTTCGCGGGCGTGAAGGGATTCATGGGCGGCTTCGGCCGCGGCATGCTCACGCCCTTCGGCGAGCCGGAGACCAAGTCCTTCGTGAACGCGACGCTCAACGAGGTACACTCCCTCGAGCTCGCGCTGCGGCGGCTCGCGACGCCGGTTCGCGTCGCGGTGCTGCACTACGCGCCGATCGCCGCGACGATCGCCGGCGAGCCCGAGGCGATCCACCCATACCTCGGCACCGATCGACTTGCTGAGCCGCTCGATCGCTACAGCGCTGCGGTCGCATTCCACGGACACGCGCACTCGGGCACGTTGCGCGGAACCACGCTCGGCGGCGTTCCCGTGTTCAACGTGTCGCTCCCGCTGCTGCGAAGGGAGCGGCCGGGCGCGATGTACTACCTCTACGACGTCAACGCGACGGCTAGGGCCGACGCGCCCAAGGTGATGTCAGTTGGTTAGGTTGAGCGCCGACTGCGCCGCGGCCAGGCGCGCGATTGGAACGCGGTAGGGCGAGCACGAGACGTAGTTGAGCCCCGCCGTCTGACAGAAGGCGATCGACCGCGGATCGCCACCATGCTCGCCGCAGATCCCCGTTTTCATGTTCGGGCGAACTTTGCGCCCCTCGGTGACCGCGTACTTCACGAGCTTTCCCACCCCTGCGATGTCGAGCGTGCGAAATGGATCATCGGGGTAGATCCCCGCCTCCACGTACATCGGCAGAAAGCGGCCCGCATCGTCGCGGCTGAGGCCGAGCGTCGTCTGCGTGAGGTCGTTGGTGCCGAAGGAGAAGAAATCGGCCGCCATCGCGATCTGATCCGCCGTGAGCGCAGCGCGCGGCAGCTCGATCATGGTGCCGATGGTGTAGGGCAGCTCCTCGCCCATCGCACCCATCACCTGATCCGCTACGTGCTCGAGTATCGCGCGCTGGTGCTCGAGCTCCTTCACGGTGGACACGAGCGGAATCATGATCTCGGGCTGCACATCGATGCCGCGCCGCTTTGCGCGCACCGCCGCCTCGAAGATCGCGCGCCCCTGCATCTCCGTGATCTCCGGATACACGATGCCGAGGCGGCAGCCGCGAAGCCCGAGCATTGGATTCGTCTCTCGCAGCGACTCGACGATGCGATTGAGCTCCTCGCGCGCGAGCCCGAGCGTGCGCGCGAGGCGTTTGGTATCCTCGCCGCCGTGCGGAAGGAACTCGTGGAGCGGTGGATCGAGCAGACGAATCGTGACGGGACAGCCGTCCATCGCCTCGAAGATTCCCTCGAAGTCGGAGCGCTGCATCGGGAGGAGCTTGGCGAGCGCACGGCGGCGCCCACCTTCGTCGCGCGCGACGATCATCTCGCGCATCCCCGTAATGCGATCGCCCTCGAAAAACATGTGCTCCGTGCGGCAGAGCCCAATCCCCTCGGCGCCGAAGTTCCGCGCGACACGTGCATCTTGCGGCGTGTCGGCGTTCGCGCGAACCTGCAGCGTGCGCGCCTCGTCTGCCCACGAGAGGAGCCGCGCGTACGTGACGTACACGCGCGAGTCCGAGCCGCGCATCTGCCCCGAAAGCACGCGCACGACATCGCTCGGGATCGTCGGCAGGTCGCCGCTGAATACGCGCCCCGTCGCGCCGTCGAGCGTGATCCAGTCGCCCTCGTTGATCGTGGCGCCATTCACCTTGAAGCTGCGGTGCTGGAGATCGACCTCCATCTCCTTGCAGCCGACGATCGCGCACTTCCCCATGCCGCGCGCCACTACGGCCGCGTGGCTCGTCATTCCGCCGCGCGCCGTGAGCACGGCGCGCGCAGCGACGATCCCGTGGAAGTCCTCGGGCGTCGTCTCGTCGCGCACGAGTATGACGCGAATCCCTTCCGCCGCGCGCTGCTCGGCGACGTCGGGATCGAACACCGCCTGACCGCTGGCCGCGCCGGGACTCGCGGGGAGCCCCGTGGCGATCTGCTCCGCCTGTGCGGTCGGATCGATGACCGGGTGCAGCAGCTGATCGAGCTGCTCGGCGTCTACGCGCAGCACGGCCTCGCGCTGCGTGATCACGCCCTCGGCGACCATCTCATCCGCGATGCGGATTGCTGCGGCGGCGGTGCGCTTGCCGGTTCGCGTTTGCAGCAGGTAGAGCGTGCCGCGCTCCACCGTGAACTCGATGTCCTGCATGTCGCGGTAGTGCTGCTCGAGGCGATCCTGCGTCTCGAGTAGCTCCGCGTACGCGCCAGGGAGCTGCGTCGCCATCTGCTCGATCGGCAGCGGCGTGCGAATGCCCGCGACGACATCCTCGCCCTGCGCGTTGATCAGGAACTCGCCGTAGAAGCGCTTTTCGCCGGTGGATGGATCGCGCGTGAAGGCCACGCCCGTTCCGGAATCGTTGCCCAGATTTCCGAACACCATTGACACGATGTTGACTGCGGTGCCGAGCGATTCGGAGATGTTGTTCTGGCGGCGATAGTCGACGGCCTTCTTCAAGGTCCAGGAGCGCCACACGGCCTCGATTGCGCCATTGAGCTGCTCGCGGGGCTCCATCGGAAAATCGGCGCCGGTGCGGTTTCGCACGAGCGCCTTGTATTCCTCCACGAGATTTCTGAGCGCGTCTTCCGAAAGATCGGCGTCATTCTCCGCCGAATTCGTGAGGCGCTTGGACTTGAGCAGATGCTCGAAGTCGTGCATCGGCACATTGAGCACGACGTCGCCGTACATCTGGAGGAAGCGGCGATACGAGTCGTAGGCGAAGCGCGCATTGCCACTCTGCTGCGCGAGGCCGATCACCGTGCGATCGTTGAGCCCGAGATTGAGGATGGTCTCCATCATCCCCGGCATCGACACGGGCGCGCCCGAGCGCACGGAGACGAGGAGCGGATTCTTCGGATCGCCGAAGCCGCGTCCGGACACCTGCTCGAGCCGCGTGAGATTCTTCTCGATCTCCGCCTGCAGCTCCGCGCTTGTGCCGCCGCCCTTCAGGTGGTCGAGGCACGCCGAGCATGCGATCGTGAAGCCGGGGGGCACGGGAACGCCGAGATTGGTCATCTCGGCGAGATTTGCCCCCTTGCCCCCCAATACCGCCTTCATGTTCCGCGTGCCATCCGCGGTGCCGCTGCCAAAAAAGTATACGAGCACGCGTGAAGTCTAAGCCTCGTGTCGGTAGTCGTTGCCGGGTGGCAGCGTCAGCAGCCGCAGCCGAACCGGAGCTTGTCAGGGTCCGTAGGCGGGGGTGTTGGATAGTCCCCCGAGAAGCAGGCATGGCAAAAGCCGTGCGGGCCTCCTGGAACGGACTGCAACATCCCATCGCGGGACAGGTAGCCGAGCGAATCGACACCAATATGGTCGGCGATCTGCTTGATCGTCATGTTCGCTCCAATCAGCTCCTCGCGCGAGGGGGTATCGATA